>JAAYSF010000040.1 GCA_012523975.1 Veillonellaceae bacterium | reverse complement strand
GATGCTTTAGCATTAACCGATGCTTTAGCATTAACCAGTGCTTTAGCATTAGCCGGTGCTTTAGCATCAACCAGTGCTTTAGCCAACCGTTTTTCGCTTTCGAGTGAAGGGAGTTGCACTGCAGGCAACGGTTGGGGCATTTCACTGTCAATAGTGGGCGCTGCAAACACCAACTGCGGCAAAAACAGTAGAATGGTGACGATACTTAAAATTATCCGATGCATGAAGCCCCCCCTTTAGTCAAGCCAAGTCTCTTTTTTTGCGATAATTCGACTCATTTCTGTGATTCGACTGGAAAAAGACAAATCCTGCAGGACATAAGTCTGAAATATGCAATATTTGCAAAAAAAAAAATCAGGAAGCTAATCTTCCTGATTTTTTTGCAGAATTTTGCGGAGCAAGCTCTCGGCTTCGCTGCGGGCCAATCGGGTTGCCTCGCCGTCAATTGCAATATTTACTTGTAAAATATCGCCTTCTTCAGCACCTTCCGGCAAAGCAGTTCTCGGCCAGTTTGTAGCGATTTCTTCCTCACCAATAAGAAGTACCGCATTATGCTCTTCGAATCGGTCTATTACTACTTTTACTTTCATTTTATTTCTCCTTAACGATGTTATAAGTTTGACCATCACTCGTTATTGTAACCGTACCGTCAGTGTCAGTCCGGTATAATTTTGTTTTAAGATCGTTGTATCTCTTCATTACACTCGGATGTGGATGGTGATAATCATTATTCTGACCAACCGAAATTATTATTGCTTCAGGCGCCACTCTTTTTAAAAACGAGCTTATCGAAGATGTACTGCTGCCATGATGCGGAGCTTTGAGGATAGTACTTTTGAGTTCATCACCATAGGCTTTAAGAAGACGCTTTTCACTTTCACGCTCAGCGTCCCCAGTCAGCAGCATTGAGAAGCTACCATAAACTAATTTCACTACAATAGAGTTATTATTTAATTCTGAATTAGTTATGAAAGGTTTCTCCGGAGCCAAAACCTTAAGTTTAATACCATCACCAATATCTATTTGATTACCAGGAACAACAACAGTAAATGGTATATCTTTCTTCTCGACAGTCGTCAAATATTGACGGTAGAGCGAAGTTGTCGTAGTAAGTCCGCTGTCATAGATTTGCTTAACGGTAAAGTTATTCAGAACGCCCGGCATGCCGCCGAGATGGTCTGCATGAGGATGCGTTATTATAACTTTGTCAATTGTTTTTATACCTTGACTTTGTATGTATTTTACCAGTTTGCCCCTGGTCGACGTGTCACCACTGTCTACCAGTATAACTTCCTGTTTAGTACGAATTAAGATAGCATCACCTTGACCGACATCAATTACTTGAATCTTCAGCGGCGGCTGACTGACATCCTGAGTAGCTCTTTCTTGATTGGCTGAAGGCGCTGAACAGCCTATAGTAAGAAAAGATAGCAACAATACTAATGCCAGCACTGAATAGTGCCACTTTCGCCAGATTTTCATAATCCACCCCCAAATTACTGTATATGTATATATTTATATTCTTAATTAGACAAGAAAAGACTCGGCTTATGCTGAGTCCTCTCATTGCCACAGCTTTTTTCTTTTGCAGTCTTGAATAAATTTTCAAACTAAAAATAGGCAGTGACCCGCCTATTTATAATGCTAAAATTAAATTTGAATAAGACCCAAGCTAACTTTAACTGCATCATCAACCTTGGTCATTATTTCGTCTCCCAAGTGGGTAACTTTTTCTTTCAGACGACGTTTATCTATAGTCCGAAGCTGTTCTAAGAGGACAACTGAGTCTTTCTCCAAATTATGCTCTTTAGCGTTGAGTTCGACATGGGTGGGCAATTTTGCCTTGGAAATTTGCGAAGTGATAGCCCCCACAATTACCGTTGGACTATATTTATTTCCAACATCATTTTGAAGTATTAAAACCGGACGATGACCACCCTGTTCCGATCCTACTACCGGACTTAAATTAGCATAATAAATATCCCCACGCTTAACGATCATGTATCATTCACGCTCCGCCAACAAGGTGGGCATTTCAAACAAATCTGAGTCCAACAATAAACCTTCTTCAGCTAACGCTAAATTAATAACGGCCATTTCTTGATATCCTTTTCGCATCATGTCGCGTACTGCTTTACGTTTGCGGTCTTCGATGTACAAACGCATTGCATCCCGTACAAATTGGCTGCGGCTAAGTTTTTCCATGGCAATAATACCATCTACTTCTTGCAACAAGCTATTAGGGATACTAATCATAATACGCTTTAATTCTGCCACGCCTTCACCCCCGCCAACAGCAACATGCTTCTATACATGTTATATTATAGCTACTTTTATATACCAATGTCAATTTTTTTATATACTAAACACCTTGTATTCCGCTTATAGCAGCCGGCATCGCTGCAACAACATCACTGGCAATAAGTCCTATTGTACCGCCCGCCGCCGCAATATCGCCTGCTAATCCGTGAATATGCACCCCGGCAACAGCTGCCGCATGCGTAGTTAAGCCTTGGGCTATAAGTCCTGCTATCACTCCGGTGAGAACATCTCCTGTCCCACCTGTTGCCATGCCTGGATTGCCGGTAGTATTTATATACACCTCGCCATCAGGATAAGCAACAATTGTCCTCGCTCCTTTTAATACGACAATCGCCCCCCATAATCCTGCTGCCTGACGGGCAATACCCACCCGATCCTTGCTGACATCTTTTACCGTCAGGCCCATAAGTCTTGCCATCTCTCCTGGATGCGGCGTTACTACCGGCAGGGCCTTAGTATGATTAAGAAGATCGGTGTAGCCAACCAAAGCATTCAACGCATCAGCATCAATAACCAGAGGACATTCAGCACTTTTTATTATTTCGCGGACAACAGCCATTGTTTCATCATTGCGTCCTAAACCCGGCCCAATAGCTAACACATTGCTTTTTGCGGCCATCTCCTCGATATGTGGCAAAGCTTTACGCCCAATTATTCCACCAACCGACTCCGGAAGCGGTCTGGTCATTACCTCAGTAAGCTTAACCTCCATAATATCATGAAGACTTTCGGCAATTCCTAATGTCACTAATCCGGCCCCTGCCCTCACCACAGCCGTAGCTGTCAGGGCAGCAGCTCCGGTCATACCTTGTGAGCCTGCAATAACGATAGCTTTACCCGTTGTTCCCTTATGTGCGTCAGGCTCTCTGCTGCCAACAATTGCTTTAATGCTACCGGTAGTCACAATATTCTGCTTGATACTATCATCTACCAAAAGCTTAAACGGAATACCAATATCTGCAACACTAAGTTTACCTACATACTGAGCCCCAGGATATATTAACAATCCTGGTTTAGCAAGCCCTAAAGCAACGGTATAATCTGCCTTGACTGCCGTACCCCGGATTTGACCGGTATCGGCATCTACTCCAGTAGGGATATCTATAGCGATTATCAACTTACCAGATTTGTTAATTATGTCAACTACCCGCGCCATTTCACCGGTCACCTCACCGGTGAAACCTGTTCCAAGCAGCGCATCAACCAAACAATCCGCGAAAGTTGCAGCAATTTTTGCCTTTTCCCAATCACGGTTGTCGGAGAGTTCTATAACATTGATACCCATTCTGATTATAATATCCAAATTCAGCCTGGCATCACCGGTTACGACTTCTTTAGTCCCCAATAAACAAACTTTTATTTTAGCACCTTGATTATACAAATGTCGGGCCGCAACAAAGCCATCACCGCCATTATTCCCTTTTCCGGCAAAAATACAGATCATTTTATTATCTACCGCGCCCAAAGCCGCCGCTATTTGCCGCGCTGTTTCTGCTCCGGCATTCTCCATTAAGACTGCCCCGGGAATACCGAATGTTTCGATTGCTATTTGGTCAATTTTCCGCATTTCTGCGGCAGTTGCTGTTTTCACTTTCTTCGCCTCCCCATAATACCGCCTGAGCAGCCGCGTACTCCCGCGAATGTGTCAGCGATATATGTACTTTTTTTACACCCATTTTCCTAGCCAAGTCAGCATAATAACCGCTCAGGATTACATTAGGGCAGCCAAGCGTATCATTGATGATTTCAATATCCTGCAGGCTGCCGCCTGAAAGGCCTGTTCCGAAGGCTTTCAATACTGCCTCTTTGCCAGCGAACCGCGCGGCGTAGGAGGCTGCAGTGTGAACTCCCCGGCTGTCACAATATTTTTGTTCCGTCACGGTGAAGACTCTTTTAACAAAAGCCGGCCGCTTAATAGCCTTATGAATACGGCCGATTTCAATTATATCTATTCCTACCCCAACAATCACTGTATGCACCTCATACCATAATATCCTAATACTATTCTAACAGTATTGGTATTTGTACGCCAGTCGGCTCGATCAGAAAATCAATATTCTAGATTACCACATACAAAAAACCTTGCCGTTAGGCAAGGTTACATTTTCATTGCGCAATGATGTTTGGATGGTAACTCTTGTATGTCCGCTGAATAAGTACTTCAACCCGACGATTCTTAGCCCGACCCTCGCTTGTGTCATTACTCATCACCGGCCGGTATTCGCCATGACCAATAGCACTGAAACGCTGAGGCTGGAGATCTTCTTGGGCCAGCAGATACTTCATGAAGTTTAGCGCCCGTTTAGAACTTAACTCCCAGTTTGAAGGGAACTCCCATGTACTTATAGGCACGTTATCGGTATGCCCGGAAATTATAATCTTCTGCTGAAGTGGGGTAAGCATTTTAGCAATGACTGCCCCAAATCGTTTAGATTCAGGCAATAGTTCCGCACTGCCCGAGGGAAATAATGCGGTATCTTTTATCCGAATCATTAAGCCCTCTTCAGTCAAAACTGTCTGAAGATCACCTGCAAGATTGTTTTCCTGAATATACTTATCAAGAGTCTGCTTAACTTGTATCAATTGGGAAGTTTCTTGAAGGTAAGCCTGGTCTTTACCTTCGCCGCTAGTCATAGGCATCGGTGCCGGCTGACCACTGACAGGATTTCTGTTGCCCTCAAGTATATATGGGCTTCCGTTATTAAAGGCGGAGCTAAACGCTTGGGCCATTTGTTCAAATTTTTTTTGGTCAACCTGCGCCGAGGCAAAAAGCACAATAAATAGTGCTAACAAAAGAGTCAATATATCAGAATATGGTACAAGCCAAGTCTCGTCCATATGCTCTTCTTGGTGCTCCGTAGGACGCTTTCTCCTTGCCATTATGACTCCTCCGTTTTGGGTTTAAGGTCAGTCCGTTCATGTTGCGGGATAAATGCTATCAATTTTGCTTCGATAGCAGTTGGAGAATCACCAGCCTGCAGGGAAAGAACCCCTTCAATCATCATCCTCATTAACTCGGCTTCTTTTTTTGAGATAATTTTAAGCTTGTTGGCAAAAGGATGCCATATAACATAACCGGTAAAAATACCAAGCAAGGTAGCAACAAAGGCCGCAGCAATGGAATGGCCAAGTTTCTCAATATCGTTAAGATTGCCCAAAGCGCCAATCAAACCTACTACGGCGCCTAAAACACCAAGCGTAGGAGCATATGTACCTGCCTGTGAAAAGATTAGCGCGCCGTTACGGTGGCGTTCTTCCATATTATGAATTTCTGCATCAAGCACATCGCCGACAAAATCCGGGTCAAGACCATCTATTACCATTGTCAGCCCATTCCGTAAGAATGGGTCGCTAATTTCATCAACCCGACTTTCCAGCGCTAGTATGCCTTCACGCCTTGCCGTCTGGGACAAGCCAACGAATAGCGGAACCAGTTCAGCCTTGGTCATCATTTGTTTTTGCCTAAATAATTGCTTTATTAGACTCGGAAACCTTTTAAGGTTTTCCATTGGAAACCCATTAAACAGACAAGCAGCTGTACCAACTATAATAATCATGAATGCAGCTGGGTTTAAAAGTACTGACAAACTAGCTCCTTTTAGCACCATTCCTACGGTAACTGCCAAAATCCCCAGTGTAACCCCAATTACTGTTGATTTTTCCAAAATCAGGTCCCCCAATCCCATAATTGCAATTTATTAACATAATAATATGATTTGTTAAAATTTTATCATTTTTTAATATAATTTGTCTATAATTAAACTTTTCCTTACTTTTAAACCTTTTAATCTTTAAAGTATTTTCCGGGAAATAATTTGTAAAAAACGTTTTATATTCCTATTTGCGCGGAATTTGTTAGATCTAACAGATTCCGGCTTTTTTATGCCATTATTTTTCAGACATACCAATGACAGAGAACGACAGAATAATTAACAAATATTCTTTTTTTGCACGTGCATCCAAAATAAACACTCAATAGAAACACCTTATCCTATTTCTAAAAATTTCAAAATAATCGCCGAAAACTATGTTTTTAGAGAGGTGCACATAAGTATGCGTATTTTGTTGTTCCTTGTCCTATTTGTTTATGCCTGCATGGGAACATGTTTAGCCCAGCAGGAAATACATATAAACATCCCGGCTTACAGTTTAGAGCTTATTGATGGGGATAGCGGTAAAATTATTGAACAATTTAATATCGCCGTTGGGACCCCCTATGAACAGACGCCTATCGGTACTTTTCACATCTTCCATAAAGAAAAAGATCCAACTTGGATACCAGGTGACAAATTCACCGACCACACCCCCGTACCTCCCGGACCTGACAATCCTCTTGGTACGCGCTGGATGGAATTTAAAAAGAATTACGGAATTCATGGCACAAACAAAGGCTGGGACATATGTTATCCTGTATCAGGCGGTTGTATTAGAATGCAGGACGCCGATGCCCGCAAACTCTTCGAATTAGTTGATATCGGCACTCCGGTTTATATAAAATATGAAACTATGCTGTTGGTTGAGAAGCCAGACGGACTGTATCTTAAAGTTTATCCCGATATTTATAATAAGCAAACTAATTCGTCCGCGCGGATATTAGAACTTTTCCAGAAATACCGCGACAAATATCTGCCGCCAAGTATACCCGACATCCTCAAAACAGAGTTTGATACCGCCTACGAAGTTAAGATAGCTGTGCCAACGGTTATTCTTAATGAGAGTAGGCCGATACAAAGCAAGCCAGTGTTGACTAAGGAGAAAAAATAAGCACATTAAACACAATATAAACCGCTGTGAAAAGGGGGGCTAGCATCCCCCCTTATATATATTCGTACTATTAATCGATAAACTTAAACAAAATATTCAATTTTAGCCTCTGGGAAATACAAATTTAGTCGTTTTTGCATAAATGGCTTTATTTCCTCCATCGTTTCGCGTTCGTAGACATATTTACCATACCCAAACTGCCCATATTTGAATTTACGGTCTTTCTCGACCATGGGCAGAGTTGTTTTGGGATATAAAGCAAGGATATTACTTTTGGCACGCCTAGTAAAACGATGAGTAATCAGTTCAAATGTTAAACCCTTACGACTTCGGGAGGGTAATTGTTCATTTAGTTCGGCAAGTAACTGATCATATTCATCTTGCCAGTTAGGAAAATAAAAAATCGGTGCAATAATAAACCCAAGCGGGTAACCAGCCTGAGCAGCCTTGACTGCTGCTCTGACCCGCTCTTGTATACTAGGAGTATTATGCTCATAACTGGATATAACTGAACTAGCATTAAGGCTGAAACGAAATCGTGTATGCCCATTATGGTTTGCAGTTAAGAGTGAATCCACATCAGTAAACTTGGTTACAAAGCGAAAGCGTCCTAATTCCTGCTTGCCAAAAAATTCAATTGTTGTCCGTAAGAGCCCTGTTAAGTATTCAGTGGGGAGCGGATCTGAAGTTGCAGCCCCTTCGAATATAGTAATCTCCGGACTTTTTTCTATAATATATTTATAGGCTCGTTCAAGCACCTGCTCAATATTGACATATACACGAAGATAAGGTTTCTTCCCTAGGGTTGTTGCCAGATAGCAATATTCGCACATACCTGGACAACTTGTATTAAGCGGAAGCTGATAATTAGCCGACGGCTTGCAGCCGGCGAAGTCTTTACCTCGCCGCACTCCTACCACAAGTGTACGCTTAGCCTCACGATAGGCCTCCTGCGGTGTCTTGCCTGGAATTCCTGTGACGCGATTGTGCGAACCTGTTATAGCGATTGGAATTCCCATGTCCACAAGCTGTCTTTGAATCTTCTGCCCCAAAGGATATTCCAGTGCCTGAGACTCAAAAAAAGCACGTTTGGGCACAAACCTCATTTTTTCACCCTCTTGTCCGCTGTTTGCCAGTAGTATGTGCAAAAGCAGATGGGTAAATAGCTTTAATTGATATTGCGTCGTTTCCTAAAGCCTTGATCCTGAGCAACTTGCCTTCCGATACCAGTAATTTTGCCGGTAATACAGCTCCGACACTGAGCAGGAGTGTCATTAACACATATTTTACCCGGGTAAAGTTCATATAGTTTACGATAGTCGCCTTCCGTTACGTTCGGCATAACAACATTTGCCCCGCTTTTTAAGGCAATAATCCGCCCGTTGATATTAAGCGTTTCCATAGCCGTTGTTGCCGGAATGTTACTGTCGGGCAGAAGCAGTCTGACCAGAGCCATAACCTTTATTGCCATAGCAAAAGTTCCCCCGGTTTCATCTTTTAGCGGAGTGCTATGATGAGGAATAAATGGCCCAAGGCCAATCATGTCAGCGTCAAGCTCTTTAAAAAACAAAATGTCATCCGCTAAGGATTCAAACGTTTGTCCAGGTAGACCTACTAAACAGCCTGTTCCCACTTCATAGCCCAACTCTTTAAGATTATATAGGCATTTTATCCGATTCTCGAAACTCATCCGCGGATGCAACTTTTGATACAATCTGCTGTCAGTAGTCTCAATCCGCAGTAAATATCGGTCTGCACCGGCTTCCTTATAAGCTCGGAATTGCTCATATGACTTTTCGCCAAGGCTTAAAGTCAGCGCTATATCAAGCTTCTTAATACCGCTGATGATATCAATAAGCTTACTGGTAGTATAAAAGCTGTCCTCGCCTGACTGGAGAACAATTGTCTTATACCCATAATCTTTAGCTCTATTAGCCAATTCAAGGATTTCATCGCAGTACATTCGATACCTTATAACACTGCTGTTTTCAGACCGCAATCCACAGTAACAGCAATTTTGCCGACAAATATTCGAAAACTCAATTAATCCTCGCAAATGAACATCATCACCAACATATTTTTGCCTTACACGATCAGCCGCAGCAACTATTTCGTGGTCATAATCATTGCTTTTAAGTAAGTCAACCAACTGACTCTTATTTAAACTATGAGTTGTTTCTGCTATTTTTATAAACTCAGTAAACGGCATGCTTATCTCTCCTAATTGCCCAATAATCAAAACTAGGCTATCTTCTCTCCGGAAATTATAAACTCCTTCATAGGAAAAATTAAAAGGACGCCGAGATTAATCGGCGTCACACTTAAACGGCCATGCAGTTATTCCGCCTTCGAGAACTTTTACATTCTCGAAACCTTGTCCTTGTAAAATGATAGAAGCCTCATAGCCTCTAAGACCTATCTTACATATCGCGATAACTTCATGGTCCTTATCAATCTCGCCTGAACGGCTTCGCAACTGACCAAGCGGAATATTTTTCAGGCCGCGGCACTCTGAAATCCTAATTTTTTTCATCTCTTCCGGTGATCGGACATCTAAGAATATTGCGTCACCGGCGTCCATCTGCTTTTTGGCGTCCAGCGCAGATATACCGATCATTTTTCCGGCAATTTTATTCATTACAACGTTTGCTGCAATGGCTGCATTATCAATTGGACCGTTGTAAGGCGGCGCATAGGAAAGATCGATAGCAAAAAGATCATCAATAGTCCCACCAAGTGTTAATACTGTTGCAATAACATCAATCCGCTTGGTAACATCACCTTCGCCAAAAGCCTGGGCGCCTAAAATTCGACGCGTTTTAGTCTCAACGATTAGTTTGATGGAAAGGGACTTGACGTCAGGCATATAATGCGGTTTATCATGACCTGAGGTTGTAACGGTTACGTACTCATAACCTAGCTGCTTGACTTCACGCTCAGTTAAGCCAACTTTACCCACATTAAGATCAATTAACTTAACAGCTACAGTATTAAGCACGCCACGGAACTTAACTCTAGTACCGCAAATATTCTCACCGATTATCCGCCCATGCTTATTGGCAGTAGACCCCATCGGAGCAAACACCTTCCGGCCGGATACTAAATTGGTATTCTCAACACAGTCGCCGCCAGCATAAATATCGCTATCACTTGTTTCGAGGTACTCATTAACACTGATTGCACCGGTTTCGCCGATAGCTAAGCCCGCTTGCCGAGCCAGTTCGACATTTGGCTTAACACCTATTGACAGTATGACAAGATCTGCAGCTATTGTTCGCTTATCGGTAACAACCTCGCTGACGCAACTGTCACCATTAAACTTAATGACCTTTTCGCCTGTGAGGATATTAATACCGTGTTCATTTGCGTATTTGGCTACAGCAGCTGCGACTTCAGGATCAAGAAAGGCCGGAAATACTTGGTCCTTCATCTCAATTACTGTTACATCAATACCCCAATTCCGCAGTGCCTCAGCCATTTCCATACCGACAAGACCAGCCCCAATTATGACGCCACTGTTGAACTTACCGCGCTCAAGTCCTTGTCTTACTGCCTCAGCATCTAGCGGATGCCACATTTGATAGATATTCGCAAGCTCTATTCCCGGCAGCTTTGGTTTGACCGGACTGGCGCCTGTAGCAATAACTAGCTTGTCATAGGGCAAAATTGACTCTTCGTTTGTTACCAAATTTTTAACTGTTACCGTTTTGGCTACGCGATCAATATGGGTAGCCAACGTCTCAGTTTTAACATCAATATCTTTTACCTTCTTAAAAAACTCCGCATTACGGACATTTCCACTCGGTGTCATCATTAATTGTCTTACATCATCGATATCGCCGCCGACATAGTACGGCATTCCACAGGCCCCATAGGAAATAAGTTTGCCTTTCTCAATAACTGTGATTTGTGCCGTTTGATTACCGCGCCGAATCTTAGCTGCCGCTTTTAAACCTGCTGCAACCCCGCCAATAATTACAACTCTCACAACATCACTCCTCACACCCCCGGGGGAGGGGCTTTTAATTGTATTTTACACAACTTTACATCACCGAGTCAATATCTCTTTGATAAAGATGACAACTAACTTACTGTCAAACTTTTCAGCTAATATTAAAACATCTGCTGCTAATAATAATCTTAGCAATATCTACCCTAAATCATATACCGAAGCTATGACATAAATTAACGTATTAATATTTGTCGGAACAACAAATAATATACTTAAGTAACTATAGGAGGTGGCTGGTATGAGCAGTCGAAAAGGCATCATGTCTGACAAACTAAAATATGAAATAGCCAAAGACTTAGGTTTTAGTGAGAAATTGGATGATGGCGACTGGGGCGATGTAACAACCCGTGAAGCCGGCCTCTTAGTCCGGGAAGCTATTAAAAGAGCTGAGAATGCAATGGCCGCAGAAAATGGCCGTGCCCATCAAAACGCGGATTAACCTTAAAAGACCTTCTTTGCAAAACAGCCAGCGCCCTTTTACAGGTGCTGGCTGTTGCTATTTTACATCTATGCATTGCTCCCGGCTGTAGGCGGGACAAAAGTTCTGACACTTAGTTCTTTATCTAAATATAAAATGTCTACTGTTTTTTCACCAATTACCGAAAGTTTGTCCAGTACTTCTCCAACGCTCGCTTCTTCTTCAACCTGTTCATTTATAAACCACTGGAGGAAGATTTGCGCTGCGAAATCTTTTTCACTAACGGCGGTTTCATACAATTTATTAATTAAACTAGTAACATGCTGTTCATGCGTAAGAACTTTTTCAAAAAGTTCGGTTATAGTGCCAAATTCGGAAGGCGGAGCATCAATGGTATCAAGGCGAACCTTACCGCCGCGTTCAAGAAGATAATTCAGT
Source organism: Veillonellaceae bacterium (assembly GCA_012523975.1). Taxonomy (NCBI): domain Bacteria; kingdom Bacillati; phylum Bacillota; class Negativicutes; order Veillonellales; family Veillonellaceae; species Veillonellaceae bacterium. The sequence goes on along the minus strand of JAAYSF010000040.1, from coordinate 43,071 downwards.
AGCATCATTGCATGTGAATTTTCTTCCTGATATTGCACGTTTAACCAATTGGCAAAACCTTTCAGACTTTTGCTTTCGCAATATGCTGACATTGAAAGATAAAGATACGCGGAATAAAATTCTGCCTGGATTTGGCTGTTGATGGCATCTTGCATTTTTTGATTAATCATTTATTGTCCCTCCTTATTATTAACTAATTTAATTCAGGATAATATTACCATAATAATAACTATTGTTCAATAATATCCGTTTTAAATCTTATTGATTTGCTTTATAAAGTTCTCGATACCGATTATAGGCGGCCGGCAAGTAAAGTTTTCACAAATATAAGCCGCGGTCTGACCGTTAACCGGTAATTGATCCACGACCTCCGGTATCACCTTTCGCATAATATCAGCTTGGCTTGTATCATTAAAAACTGTTACTGTATTAGGCAAAAAGCGCTTACCTGCAGCAGATAGCATATTCCAGACGTCTTTAGAAGCGCCCGTTCCTGCTATAACAATCTTGCGCTGTGCCGACAAATGATAGTCTAACGCTATAAGGTAAAAAGTATGCGCCCGTGGAATTTTTTCCACCTGTCCGGCAAAAGTCTGCAATAACCTTTCTGCCAAACTTTGAAACTGACCTTTGCCGGTAATGTTTGCTAGCCTTAGCAAAGCAAAAGCAGCCACTGAATTGCCTGACGGAATTGCTCCATCATAAATTTCTTTTGGTCTTGTCAAAAGCTGTTCACCGTCTATGCCGTAGAAGAAAAAACCACCGTTTTTCTCGTCCCAAAACAACCTCTGCATCTCTTGGCAAACATCTTGGGCCCATTTTATATATAGCGGCGAGTAGATTGTCTCGTATAGCTCTATTAAGGCCCATAATAGAAATGCATAATCGTCTAAATATGCTAAGTGCGCTGCTTCGCCATCGCGATAGCGCGCCAGCAGCCTACAGTCCTTGCTGATAAGCTTATTTTTAATAAACTTAAAAGCCCGTTCAGCATACTCGGCATAACAGGCACCATCCAAAACTCGAGCTGCTTTGGCAAAAGCTGAAATCATTAAGGCATTCCAAACCGTTAATACTTTGTCATCCTTATACGGGTGGACCCGTTTATCCCGATACCGATACAGCTTAGCACTGCACTCTTCTAGCTTTCTGGTTAAATCCACTGCTTCAAGACCTACTCTGGCAGCGTAAGACTCGATATCATTGTCAACATAATTTAGAATACTTGAACCATGTTCAAAATTGCCTTGTGGTGTTATATCGTAAAAATCAGCGAAGAGTGTTCCGTCTTTTTCGCCTAGTAAATCTAAAATCTGCTGCCTGGTAAATACATAAAATTTACCTTCCTCACCTTCGGAGTCAGCGTCTTCCGCTGAATAAAAACCACCTTCGGCATTGGTCATATCGCGCATAACATAAGTAAGTATTTGCTCGGCTACCTTAGCGTAGTCCTTATTGCCGGTGCATTGATAAGCTTCGAGATAGACATGGCATAGCAGGGCATTATCATAGAGCATTTTTTCAAAATGCGGCACCAGCCATTTATCGTCTGTCGAATACCGGGAAAATCCATAACCAAGATGATCGTATATTCCGCCCTTCCGCATAGCAGTAAGAGTTTTTTCAACCATTTCTAGGGCCTTAGCATTATTATTATGTTTCCAGTACCTTAATAGAAAGAGCATATTATGCGGCGTAGGGAACTTAGGCGCCTTAGAAAAGCCTCCATATCGTGGATCAAAGTCCCGTTCAAGCTGTTCAAACGCAGTATCAAGCAAGCCTTTTGACAACGTAGCATCGACCGACGCTTTTTCCTGGTGCTGAAGCAGTTCGACGATCTCATCGCTAAAACCAATTAAATCTTCTCGCTTTTCCTGCCATCGCTGGCTTATAGCTTTAAGTAAATCGATGAGCCCCGGACGCCCGTACTTACTGGTTTTCGGAAAATAAGTTCCCGCAAAAAAGGGTTTTTTATCCGGCGTCATAATAATAGTTAACGGCCAACCGCCCGATCTCGTCAGCGCTTGGCACACCTCCATATAAATATGATCAACATCCGGCCGTTCCTCGCGATCAACCTTTATCGACACAAAATGTCGATTTAGAATCTCTGCTACCGCTTCATCCTCAAAGGACTCCCTCTCCATTACATGGCACCAGTGGCAAGTACTATAGCCGATACTTAAAAATATCGGCTTGTCTTCAGCCTTGGCTTTGGCAAAAGCTTCTTCGCCCCAGGGATACCAGTCTATTGGGTTGTGGGCGTGTTGAAGTAGGTATGGACTCTTTTCGTTGGCTAGGTGGTTAACGTGCTTGGTAGACATTAGTATCACCTCGTTTTTTTGCTACTGTTTAGGATTTGCTTGGTGATGGGTTTACATACGTTATATAATCGATAACGGATAATCGTTATTCGTTAGTTTCTTTTATTATAATTTACATATTGTGGTAAGTCAAGTATACACGCTAATATATAAGTGAGCCACTTTAGCACAAAACACTCACGAAAAAATGAAGCACCTTAAGTACATTAACCTTACGACAGCTTCTAGTGGCGTTTCCTTTCGAAACTGCCGATTCAAGTCATTATCAATGTCAGACTCATTGCACTTGCTTTTATGGGGCTTGTATTGAGCTACAATATAGGCCGAAAATGACCGCTCCATCTCCAAAACACATACATGTAAATAACAGCATTGACACCATTCTGATCGATTGTTATAATAGCTATATTAAAAGTTCATAGACTGTGCAGGACTGACGGATTAAGTGGAAATGACCACGTGTACTGCAGAGTTCAAATAAGCCGACCGTCTGGGCAAAGAGATGATGCCCAGATGGTTTTTTGCGTTTTGGCAAATCTCTTAGTTTTATTTTTAGAAGGGATGATTTTTATGAGAAATCGCTGGCTTATTGCTCTTGCTGCTGTGGGAATTCATATCAGTATCGGTAGTGTTTATGCTTGGAGTGTACTGGTTCGTCCGATTATGGAAACCATGGGCTTTTCTTTGAAAGAAACTACTTGGACATTTTCACTGGCTATTTTATTTTTAGGCTTATCAGCAGGTTTATTGGGAAGTTGTGTAGAAAAATACGGTCCCAAAAAGAGCGGGTTATTTGCAGCTTTATTTTGGGGAGCTGGGATGTTTGGCACAGCACTGGCTCTGCATTTGCATAGTTTGCTACTATTATATTTGTTTTATGGTGTAATTGGCGGAATCGGTTTGGGAATCGGGTATATTACACCAGTTTCAACACTGGTTAAATATTTTCCAAGGCACCGGGGGTTTGCAACAGGACTTGCCATTATGGGCTTCGGTTTTGCCAGCCTGATTGCAGGACCTTTGATGCAACGTTTAACAGCATCCTATGGATTGGTAGAAAACTTTCTAATTCTCGGAACCGTATATATAATTGTTATGGGATTATCCGCGCTTTATTTAAAACCTCCAACTGAAGAATATAATAATGCAAAGCAGCAAAGTCCTGATATACAGCACGGTTATACCGAGAATGAGGCATTGAAAACATGGCAATTCAGTGCTTTGTGGTTTATTTTTTTCGTAAATATAACTTGTGGCATTGGTCTTTTGGCTGTGGCCTCGCCAATGGCACAGGAAGTAATCGGCATGAGCCCGATGGCAGCGGCTTCTCTGGTTGGCATCATCGGCCTGTTTAACGGTGCCGGACGTATCTTTTGGTCAACGTTTTCAGATTATATTGGTCGCGGTTACACATATGCACTTTTCTTTTTGTTGGAAGCTCTTGCGTTTTGGAAACTGGCTGCAACAACAGAAGCCATTTTTTTCGAAACACTGGTGCTGCTAATCATTACTTGCTATGGAGGCGGCTTTTCTTGTATGCCGGCATATCTTAGCGATATTTTTGGCACCAGGAAACTGAGTGCTATTCATGGCAGGATTCTGACTGCCTGGGGACTGGCCGGTGTTGCAGGACCATTTCTCGTATCATGGCTGCGGGAATCAACCAGCGGCTATACGCTTACCTTGTATTTCTTTGCCGGCTGTTTTGTCTTCAATTTTATCGTTGCGCTACTGCTAAAATATTATGGCATGCAACGTGAGGTTTCTTATGTTGTCGTAGGACAATCTCCTAAAGAAAATTTGTCATAGGCAATAACACCTTGACTCTTCGTAAAAACATATAGTTTTTTCTATTCATATTTTTTGGGGTCATATTGCAATCTTTCGTCTTGCAAAGAATGGCCCTGCCATACCAAACCTTGTTGCATGTTGCCAATACTAACACTTGGCGTTTGGGTATATGCCTATGGGCAAGAGATTAAAAGTAAAATAGTTAATAGTTCAATAATCTGATGATTACTAGCACCTTCTCATTAATTTCATCCCAAGGCTTATTACTCCATCTCCCTTTGGGAGCAATAATCTTTAAACGAAAAGAGATGGCTATTTGCCCATAACTGGACAAATAGCCATCTCCTATTTTTGTAAAAAAATCTGGAAGACGTTTTCATTTTTACTAATAATTTGAATTATCAAAGCAATAAATAATATCTGTCTATTAAACAACCCTCACGGCATTTTCTTTAACTTCTGTCACTAACTCCATAATCCGCTGCTGTTTTGTTTTGTCAAACAACTTTATAAAACTATCAGGCTTATCAAATGGCGGCTTCATAAGCTCGGCCATATTTTCAAAATAGCCGTTTTGTACTATATAGTCTACAATCTTTTTTACAAATACAATTTGTTTTTGATTCAGAGACTGATCATTGATGAATTCTGAAAACACCTTCATAGCGGCTTCGTGTTCAAGCTTGCCGATTTTACGCACCAATAAACCAAACGGTGTATCGCCAAATACCCGCTGATAATCTTCTCTTGTACCAAGTTCGCCCGTCAATACATGCTCTAAGCTTTTATAATCTTCTGAAGTTAACGGAAGATTATTCCGCAGCTTAAAGATAGCCAGGTTATCTTTGTTCATTTCAATATAGCGATTGACTTTATGCTTGTAATCCTCAAAGTCATAGGGAGGATTTAATGGATCGCCTTCTCTGACGGCAATAATGCCGTCAGATAAGTTAGTATAGATTACATTTTTTCCGCCCGTATCAACAATAAACTTAATTAAGTCCCTAAGGGCAATCCGCACGGATTCAAATGATAAAATATCGGGATTATGCCAGAATTCATCACTTTGAATCATATTGATTATTTCTATTTTCTCTTTTACTTGTGGAATACTAATTTTTTTAGCAAGTTTTACCCCCATATGGGTTAATTGTCGTTTACTTTTGTTAAACTGGGGCAAAGCCTCAATCTGGGCAAGCATTAATCCATACATCAGATTATCAAAGCCTTTTGCATATTCGTCTTGTTCTTCCATAAAAACAAGCGGTGCAAGATATTTTATTAAGTTATGTTTATCATTATCGTCCAAACAGATAAAAACATTTTTATCTTTATATTTTTCTACATGCTGTAGTTGAAGTTTGACCGATACAAGTTCAATATTCAGCGCCTTTATTTGTGAAACAACGTTTTCGATTAACTGACTGCGCCAATTCTGGTAGGCATCATCGACAAAAGCAGCATGCTGCAGATGAACGATGAGCCTTATTTTTTTGCTGAAGATTGCCTCAGTAACACTTTCTGCGTCCCGAGATTCTATACCCTGAGGGTTCTGGCGGAAAAACTCAAAGTTACCTAAATAATCGAAGATATAAAAACACTCTTTATCCTGAGCAGGACCAAACAGATTTTTGCACAGTCTAGTACCGCGCCCAATCATCTGCCAGAATTTTGTCTTTGACCGCACTTTTTTAAAGAATACTAGATTAACGATTTCCGGTACATCAATCCCAGTGTCTAGCATATCTACCGAAATTGCTATCTGCGGATATCTGTCAGCAACTTTGAAATCGGCAATTCGATCATGGGCATAAGGTGTTCTGTTATCAATAATCTGAGCAAATTGTCCTTTGTACTGGGGGTACAGTTTATTAAATCGATCCTCTATATACATAGCATGTTTATGATTAGCTGCAAAGATGATTGTTTTTCCCAGCTTATCACCGCCTGCTACCTTTAGTCCTTTATTCATCAAGTGCTCTAGCACATAATCAACTGTCTGCTGATTGAAAATAAATTCGTTTATAGCTGGTGAAGGTATAAAGTCCGGCATTTCGCCATCTTCGTCAGTGAAATCCTCTTCATACCTTGCCTTATCTTCTGGTGAAAGTTCATCATAAGTAATACCTTGTTCGAGAAATTTCGTACGCACTTCGATATTGTGATACGGTACAAGCACCTTATCGGTGTAGACTGCCGTGTCATAGTCATAGGCATATGTTGGCACACCGTTTTCCATTTCAAAGAAATCATATGTGTTGCGGTCAACTTCGGTTTTGGGCGTTGCCGTTAGGCCTACTAAATATCCGTCAAAGTACTCAAAAATAGCCCGATATTTTTTAAAGATGCTACGATGCGCTTCATCTATAATGATCAAATCAAAATGAGCTGGCGTAAAAAGTTTCTTTCCCTCTTCATTTTTCGCCGTGTCAATCGAATTTAGCATAGTCGGATAGGTAGAAAAAACGATTCTGGCATTTTTATCTTCTTTGCCGTTTAGTAAATTACAAAGAGACATATCAGGCAGATAAGTTTTAAAATCATCCTTCGCCTGTTTGACTAGCGCCGTCCGGTCAGCCAAAAACAGAGTATTAGTAATATACCCACCCCGTGACAATACATCGGTAAGGCTTGATGAAGTTCTAGTTTTACCCGTACCTGTTGCCATAACCAACAGTGATTTGCGATGACCTGATTCGATATTTTCGCACACAGCACGAATGGCTTCTTTTTGATAGTAACGGTCAGTAATGCTGTCCTGAATTTTAACTTCAGCTAAATTCTTACGCTGAGAACGGCGGTTCATTAACTTTTCCAGATCTGCCTTAGAAAAGATACCGCTGATCTTTCTTCGAGGTGCGGAACAGTCATCCCATATATAAAATTCAAACCCGTTGGTCATAAACATTATCGGACGTCTGCCGGTCATACGCTCCAAACAATCAGCATACAGCTTAGCTTGGTGGGTACCAATTTTAGGATCTTTTGAAGTGCGTTTAGCTTCGATCACTGCTAGCGGCAAGCCGTCTTTACCGTATAGTACATAGTCAGCATAGCCCTTTCCTTCATGGTTAGGCATACCTGTTACTTCTACTTCTTCTTTAACATCATCACCAAATACCCAGCTAAGCAGCTTTAATTCTACATCAATATAACGCTTGCGAGTTTGGAACTCGGAAATATCCTCAGGGGTAAACGCCCGTTCTTCCTTATGCTGTTCCTTCTGCGCGGTCAGCGCTTCGCTCATCGCAGCAATTTGCGCTAGTAGTTTTTCGATTTCAGAATCCTTCTGCTTAATGATACTATTATCAATAACAGTTTTTCCCTGAGGTATTGCTGTTTCATCAAATTGACGTTCTTGGTAGTCTGCCCCATAACAGTAGTCTATCCATTGTATGAATTCAAACAGTCCGCGTAGTGATAATACGGCATCGTTGTAACTTACTGCCTTCTCGGTGTGTACCGCTAAATTGCCCAATTTGATTATATACGGCAGTTTACCCCAGGTTTTATGATCTAAAGCAAACCGGAAACTAGGCTCATGAATTAGGGCCTGCAAATTGTTTTTATAGGGCATAGAAATGGTATTATCGGCAGAATATACCCACTTCACCGCAAGCTCTAACGCTTTTCTGGCTCCAACTGCCGCCATGGCAGGCGAAGTCGCAAGTACCTGCTCGGCTTCCATAGCCGCAGGCGCAAACAGCTGATATTGGGCTTGACCCTGTAAAAACTTAAAATTTGCAGACATGATCGATCACCTCAAATATTATTCGAAATACTCGTTCATTAAACTGTCAAATAAATATTGGCTTTCGTCTATTGCTTTTTGGACTAGGGCTTTTTGTTCTTCGATTTTTTGTATAATACTATCAAAACGATTTTGGAATTGAAGCGGTGGAATTGGAATTTCTACATCATTGAGCTTTCCTACTGTTAAACCAGGTTGCGCAGCACCTGAAGCCAAATTATTTAGATTTAATTTTTTTAATATGTAAAGTAAATATTTCGTATTAATTGTAATTACTGGGCTTACAACAACTGCGTGTTCAGTTGCATAGAACTTACCTTGAGCAAGTTGTACATTGCCACACAATGCTCCTTGTCGCCCAATTAAGCAGTACTCTCCTTCATGTGAGTATTTCTCCACATAACCCCTAATACCATTACCACCAAAACATGGATATGAATGCTTGGAGCTTAATTCATGTATTTCAGAAGATGAAACAAATTTTCCAGATTTTAAAGTACTAATGGATCCTAACTTTTTCACGTCCCACCTCCCCTTCTCATTCGTCACAGGGTCACCAAACATATCGTAAAAAACTGACTTAATCAGATTATCCAGTTCTGCCAACTGCTTTTTACGAAGTGCTATCAGTTCCGATGCAGTGTCAAGGGTTTGGGCAATTTTCTTTTGTACTTCAAGGGGCGGGAGGGGGATTATCAAATCGTGTAAAATATTCTTGTTAATCGCTTTAAATGTACTACCTGTTCCTTTAAGATTTAATTCATCGACTCTTGCCTTCAGAAAAAAATAAATATACATAAAATTCGTAATTCCGTCCACTTCTGCAATTGCTGCTAAGCCTCGGCCAATGCAACATTTCTCAGTTGCAATATTCACTGCTCCTATTGGTGCTCTAACTGATATTAATACATCATTTTTATTGGCCAACTTTGTGGGCTGCTTACAGTAATAACGGGCATTAGGATACCGTTGCCCAAAATCAGCGTTTCCTTGGTAAAAAGGAATTCCATCCATTGCTTGATTATATGTCGACGAATCTGGAGATTGACCCATATTTATCTTGCAGACATCTCCTAACCTAGCCTTTTCCCACTTACTCACCAATAAGCCCCCTCAGTTCTTCCATCTTGGAGGCTATATCAATACTAAGTTCATCCAGCCGAGTCATAATCACATGGGGCGCATCATATTCAATCTTCTCATATTCAATTTGCTTATATCTATTGATAGAAAGATCAAAGTCATTCTTCTTAATATCGGCTTTATCCACTAGGAAGCTTTGCTCTGTCGGCTTGCGATCTGCCTCCCCAGCAAGGTTACCGAAACGAGCAATAATATCGGGAATATCGCCCTCATTTCCCAAATCTGTACGCTTGTCATCAAGCGAGAATCCGTCTGACTTCATATCATAAAACCATACTTTGTCAGTACCACCTGCGCCTGTTTTGGTAAATACCAATATTGCTGTTGAAACACCAGCATAAGGCTTAAACACTCCTGACGGCATAGAGATAACCGCCCGCAGATGATGGTTTTCTACCAATTCCTTGCGCAGCGCTTTATGGGCCTTCGTAGTGCCAAATAGTACACCATCCGGTACTATGCATGCACACCGTCCGCCTTTTTTGAGCATTCTTAAAAAGAGAGTTACAAACAACAGCTCTGTCTTTTTGGTGTTGCATACAGCCTTTAAATTATCATGAATACTCTCCGCATCCACAGTGCCAGTGAAAGGCGGATTAGCTAATATAACGTCAAACTTCGAATCAATCGCATTATTTTTAGAAACGCTGTCCACATAGTCGATATGAGGCTTGGTAATAGAGTGAAGCATCAGGTTCATAGCCGAAATGCGCAGCATGGTTCGATCAGTATCATAGCCCGAAAACATATCGCCTGCGAAATGTTCCCATTGTTCGGCTGTCATGTCGGCTTCGTACTTTGACCTAATGTATTCTGCCGCTGATACCAGAAAACCAGCCGTACCACAAGCCGGATCAGCAATCGTGTCATCTGGTACGGGTTTTACCAACTTCACCATCATGTCGCGGATATGCTTAGGTGTTCTAAACTGTCCGTTTTGTCCTGCTGTCGCCAACTTGCCCAGCATATACTCATATAAATCGCCCTGCATATCAAGGTCTTTAATGTCATGCTCATATAAATCTTCAAGGCCAGTAACAATCTTCTGCAATACCTGTGGAGTTGGAATTAAAAATATAGCATCTTGCATGTAGCGGGAAAAAGCAGATTTATTCTCGCCGTTCATCGCCTTAATAAACGGAAATACTTTTGACCCGACAATCTCAAAAATTTACCTGGAATCTTTATTTTTGAACTTACTCCAGCGCATCTCTTGCCCTTCTGCATCCTGCGGAAATATTTTTGGCAGTTTTTCGCCGCTGACTGCTTCAAAGGTTTCCGTTTCAAGCTCTTTCTCATCTAGCGAGCGGATAAACATCAAATAAGTAAGCTGTTCAATTACTGTCAGCGGATTGGTGATACCTCCCGCCCATATATCTGTCCATATCTTGTCAACCTTATTGCGTACTTCTCCAGTTAACATCTTTTCAGATCCTTTCGCGATAACTATTATATATAAAGAATACAAAGTATCATGTTGCATCCACAGCAAAAACTATTTTATCTTCAATAAAATAGTTTTATTCGCCAACACGCTGCATCTACCTTTTATTTTCCAGGTAATACGCTGCTAGTCTTGTCTTACCAAACAAAAAAGCCTGCGAAGTAAAAACCTCGCAAGCCATTATTTCTCTGGTGAAGATAAGCGGGATCGAACCGCTGACCTCTTGAATGCCATTTTGGAAACGGCATCGATATGGATGAGGAAAACACGGGGACAGGGACATTGTTTCATGAACTTCCTAGAAATAGAATGATTCAAAAATTCCTTGGAACCATTGTCCTGCAGATTTCATTCGGCCACATTATTAATTGAACATGACCAACCAAATGATAAGCATCCCTTCTTTTACCCGATAAAAAAATCATTACTGTGTTAAAATATCATCAAATCCAATAAATCGAGGTGCCTAAATGGAAACGATTAAACTAAGCCCGGAAAATAAGGAGGATTTAATAAGAAGTATTAAAGAATTCTTTCTTAAAGAAAGAGATGAGGAAATCAGTGACTTTAAAGCTTCCGTCTTTCTGGATTTTATAATAAACGAAGCCGGTATATTCATTTATAATCAAGCCATTAGCGACGCACATCACTTTATGAATGAAAAAGCTGAGGAGCTCTTCTCCTTAGAAAAGAAGCTACTTAAGAGTAAATCTAGAAGATAACCATTTTTAGAATCCCGCTGTTAATAACATTATGCTAAAACTAGGGCTAACGCCATTAATTAATAGGATTGTGGTAAATTGTATACTATTCTTCCTTTGCCTAAAGAGAGCCTGTCGCATTAACTATATAGATTTATCGCTAGTCTTAACAAAAATCGGCGCAAGCATTATGCTTGCGCCGGGATTGCAGTCGGCCAGTTATAGCAGCCTAATTAACACCAGTTTTTCATATTACAACGCTTTTAAACTCGTTCTTAATCTTGGATGTAAAATATTGTTTTCCAAATGGATATGCTGAAATAAATCTGATTCGAGTTCCTCTAGCTTTTTAAAAGTTAATTGATAAGATGCACACACATCGCTGGGTGGAACAAAATTCCCTGTAATGTTTCTTAATTCCTTTAATATCCCGCCAGCGGCCTCATGCTCATCTTCTAAATTTTCTAGGATATTTTTAATTTTAGTCAAATCTTGAATCCTAGAAGTTCTTTCAAATTGCTTTATTACCGGGTAGAACTCAACTTCTTCAACTATGAGGTGCTGTTCAAGCTCAGTCCGAAGCATATTAGCCAGCTTATGAACTCGATAAAGTTCCGGATGCTTGTTCCCATGTACCCGTAAAATTTTCAAGGCTAATTCGCTAATTGAAGGCAAGTTCTCATCGAGATATTTATGATGCGTTTCCACAATATGCTCTACAAGGCTTGTTAGGGATTGCTGTGACCAATCCTTATCAGCCTCATCAAGTGTTTGTTTATACTCAGCATAGTACGCATTTAATTGGTCCAGAATCTCTTTCTCATTTAATTTTGCTTCCGTGAAAGCCTGCTCTAGCGGCCTGTCACCGCCGCAGCAAAAATCAATATTGTACTTTTTAAATATCTCAGCTGCTTTGGGGAATTGTACAACGATGGTCCCAATTTTATCATTTTTAGTAAACATACCTCGCACACCTTCCTCCTTGTTTGTTATGTTTACATTTTAACTAATGTTTAATAATAAAACTGTGACATTCATCACCAAACACCTTTTTATCTTCCTGAGCTATAAGATTTCAGCCGTTTATTGACTTTTCAAGGATAATTGCTTGCCCTGTCTTTCCAATCTCCTCGCCATGCGTATAGCCGACAACCGAAAAGTTCTCTGACAACCGCCGGGCCAATTGCTCATAATTTGAGTCTTTCCCTCTTATGCAAGATGATAAATGTATAACGTCTACTCCCTTTTTCTGCAGTGCAGCGATCTTTTTCTCAATATCCCCGCCGTTATGCGTAAAGGAAACCAATTCCACATCTTCTTGATCTGCATAGCGGGCAAAAGAATCAATCTTCTTAAAAAACGCATTCATACAACCGCTACCAGTACAGCGCATCATTGTTTCCTCACGCACCATAATTACTATCTTCATAATACACCTCTTTTTTATTCGTGATTGCTGACCAAAATGGGACATACGGGACGTTTTATCAAAATGATTAGATTGTTAAGGTGACCTTTTTTCATCTAAGCTCTGTTAGGCTTTGATGAATCTCAATTAACTGTTCGGCTGGAACTCCGCCGTCTAAGGCTGAGAGCAAACTTAAATAAAAGTCATCAGCCTGTTCTGCCATCTGCAAGATTAAATGTTCAAATTCACTCTCCATGAGATTTCCATATAGAGCCTGGACCCGGTTTTGCTCATTCTGTAAATACTCATCTGCTGCTTTGTCAAGCACGCTATAAATCTCATCACTCATTAATTTGTTTTCGCGTTTTTCAAAAAATGCTTTGGGATTTTTAAAATAAGCCATTGCTTTCGAAAACAACCCATACTGAATATCTTTGAAAGCCGCTTCAAATTCAATTTGTGCTTTATCACTAAATTCAAAGAGCGAAAAAGATAAATCCTGATTAATCTCACGAATCATTTCGACAAGTATCGCTTGATACTCTACTGTTATTTTTTCAGCAAAGCGATCCAATCTTACTGTCGCTGCTCTCATTTCCTGGGCAAATTCAAATCCAATCTGGTCGAGTAACTCGTCAAGTGCACTCTGCAATGCTTTTTTCAGATCACGGCCATCATCGCGTAACACACTAGGATTGAATGCTTCTTTGAAGAACTCATTAAAACGGAGAAACACCCGCTGTTTGATATAATAGATTAATTCTTCTGTTTCCTGAGACAAGCGGTTTTTTAAATCTTGGGCTGTCTGCTGCTCAAGATATGCGTGTATGCCCGTTTTCTCGGCCTCAATATTTACCCGCTTTTGCTGTTTAACAGCAGCATCTTCCTTGGTACTTTCAATGAGCTTTGTTACTAAACGGCAAACACGGCTCAGTTCATTCTCCGATGCTGCGACCGCCAGGTTAGCCAAATCATTGGTAATAAAGTGATAAAAATCTTCCTCAAAAGCAGGCATTCCTGAAACGGGAAGAGTTATCTTTTCTTGCTTCTCTTTAAGTGCCTTTAAGCTTGATAATGGATATAAATGGGGATTTCTAACTCCATATTTTATAAGCTGCTCGTGGACATATTCAACAACGATTTCCTTTTCTTCCTCGTTATCAGCCAAATCAATGGCATTTATAATAAAGAACATTTTATCTAGTTGAAATGCATCCTTTACACGTCCCAGCTGAATTAAAAACTCCCGGTCTGCTTTGGAAAATGCATGATTATAGTAAGTTACAAACAAAATCGCATCCGAGTTTTTTATAAAGTCAAACGCTACTCCTGTGTGACGGGCATTAATTGAATCCGCCCCCGGGGTATCGACTAGAGTAATTCCCTTACGGGTCAACGGACAATCATAATAAAGATCAATCCATTCAACAAAGCAGGACTTCTCTTCCATTGCTACGTAATCGCCAAATTCAGTGATCGTGGTTTGGAGTATTGTACCTAGCTGTTCGCATAAAGCAGCATACCCATATGTAAATGCCTGTAAAAAAGCATAATTTGTCTTTTCGGCTGCACCCTGCTGGTCTAAATGTACATTGATTTCTTCTATTATTGACTTTGCATCAGCTAAGCTCTCAGCATGAACATCAAACATTTTTAAGGCACGATTTACATCTTCAAGCATCGCACCTTCTTCTTTAAGCTTAACGAGAACAGTCCCATGCTGATACGACTCATTAATCGGCTTTATTTTGTTTATTGCTGCTGTCGTTGGATTAGGTGAAACAGGTAACACTTTCTCTCCGATTAGCGCATTCGCAAAAGAGGATTTACCGGCGCTGAATGCCCCAAATAAAGCAACGGTGAACCCCTTGTGTTCTAATCTAGCGGCTTTTTCTTCCAGTTCAGCTGCAAGCTTCGCAAAGCCTGGTAAGTGATGAACAAGCTGTGCCGTCTTTTTTAATTTTTTAGCAGTATGTTTCATTCGATCTGATGCTTCAGCAGGTAATGCCCTTTTTTCTTTTAGAATTGGCTTGATCACCGGGAGATTTGGTTTTTTCTGCACATGTTCTACACGCCCGGTTTCCCCATATACCACCTCGAAATCCTCTTCTTCCGGATGAAATAAATGAACACAGTCATCCGCTAACCCTTTTGCCTCGCTAAGCAGCCTTTCGAGCTTCGTTTGCTCAAGACTCTTGGCTGATTCATATTTTTTCACCTGCTCAAGTGCGTTAATATACCGCCTTAAGCTTTCGGATCTCTGGTTTAGTTTTACTTGGAGAGCGGTATTTTGGTCCTGTAAAGCATTCAGTATTTCAATTTCTAGCTCAGCTAAACCGCTTTTAGCCAAACGTTTAATTTCATTTGCCACACCATCAGTGTAATTTATAACTGAATCGTCTGATACGCGCGCCCCCGGTTTTACCGCAGCTGCTAATAAGTCGCTTGAAAAACCAACAGTAAAGCTCTGGATTTTGGCAAGCAGTTCTTTATTTTCAATCCGCTTTTCCTTTAAAAACCGCAATAGAAAATCACGAAGATGCCACTCTAACTGTGATTTTGTTTTTTCGAGTATACCCTGGTAAAAAAGATTCAATCTCGTTTCTCTTTCAGCAAGGGTTTTTTGTTTGGTAAACAGCCAGCCAACCTTAAACCCGCTCTGACATGATTCAAGGTAGGCTTCCGCGAGCGCCCTGGTTTGAAATGGCATTAAATAGGCGTTTGTCATGATTTTATTGACTTCAGAATCAAATTCACTTTCAGCCTTTTCGAGCCTTTCGCCTAAAGAGTTTTTTTCTTCCATCAGCCTGCTGTAGTTATCCGCTAACTCCTCCTGATCCTTAGCCGATAGTTCATTTAGGATATCCTTGAACGGCTGAAGCTCTTGTTCATTCTTTTTGTTTGTTAAATCCACATGGTCTTTGATAATTTTCTGCAGGGAATGAAAAATAGATTGAAGGAGTAAGTTATCTTTCTCCTTTAACCGCTCTGCTAAAAACGCCTGCAGCACAGGAAATTGATTATATTCATGGTCATCCTGTTTTAAAGAGGTATAAAAAATATCAGCTGGCTTTACTCCCCACGATAAGAACGATTGAACCACGCTTGTTTTAAACTCCGCAAAGGAAAGTTCCTGATTGGAATGCTTGTCCACTTGGTTAATAACAAGATAAACCTCTTTGCCAGCCTCTGTTAACTCTTTAGTAAACATAAAATTCAATTCGGATTGGACATGATTATAGTCCATTACATAGAAAATCAAATCAGCAAGATGAATGGCGGACTCAGTAGCAATACGATGCGCATCATCCGCTGAATCAATACCGGGAGTATCCATAATAACAGTGTGACTTGGCAATTGGGAATTAGAATGACTAATTTCAATAGCCTGGATTTGATCCCCGTCCTTGCAATAGTTTTTTACCATTTTATAATCATACGGAGCAAGATATAAACGAGGTTTTTCATTTTTAAAAAATACCTTGGCATACTCTTCGCCCGCTTTGACTTTTACAAGATTGGCACTGGTTGGAATCGGGCTTGACGGTAATAAATTTTCTCCTATCAAACGATTAATTATCGTTGATTTTCCTGCTGAAAAATGCCCACAAAAGGCAATAGCGAATTCCTCATTGACTAATTTACCTGCTAACTGCTTAACTTTCTCAGCGT
Source organism: Veillonellaceae bacterium (assembly GCA_012523975.1). NCBI lineage: Bacteria > Bacillati > Bacillota > Negativicutes > Veillonellales > Veillonellaceae > Veillonellaceae bacterium. The sequence goes on along the minus strand of JAAYSF010000040.1, from coordinate 26,837 downwards.
TCCCTTTATCATTATGTTCGACTAAATATTCATAAGCAGCCACAAGCTTTCCTTTTAATGATCTAATTGCTGCCTGACGATTTGCAGTTTGGCTCATAAATAAATTCCCCTTATAGCAAACGTTGTAATACGTTCTATTCTATACGATAATTCGCAGTTTGTAACCCACCATTTCCGTCAGCACCAATAACTCCCAAGAGACACGGGGACGGTGGTACTGTCTCACTAAAATTGTATCACGGAAAATAGCGTATTTTTTATTGTGCAAAAAAAAATCCCCAATTCCTGCAATTGCAAAAATTGAGGTCACATCGAAACAATGTCCGCTTGCCAGGATATTCAATTCAGTTACCTCTAAATTTCTTTTTTGCCCAAGAATCCAACTTTTGAACGTGCTTTCGACCTATGGTTAGTCCGTAGATAATCAGCAGCACAATTACGCTCGTAAACAAATCAATTTCTTTTGTTGCAACAAAATTTACTACACCCAAGAGCACTTGGGGAATAACACCAGTGAGCACCAGTATCACCGATGCTACTTTAAACCAAAACTGCGAATGCATTTTGTATCTTGCATAAAGCATTAAGAATGTTGCAGACCAAGCAAGAATTTCTAAGATAAATAAAATAGCCCATTTGTTTTCCATGATTAGGTTGTACATGCAATTCACTCCCAAAATTGCCATCATAGAAAAATAGACACAGTGACGACGATTTTGTCTTCTAAAAATCAAAATCAGACAAGGACACTACCACGCCCCCATGAGGACAAGGGGACGGTGGTAGTGTCTTACTTTAGTTTTTCAATAATTCCCTTTCTAATTCCTGTTACTCTAGCAATTTGCCGAATTGATAAACCTTTTTCTCGCAGTTGCCTTATATATAAATTTCGCTTACCTATGTCCGTCATTACTAGTTCGCTGCTATCTAGCCCACAAATCTCTTTAATCATCAGTACAGCTTCAGCATCTGTTACTCTAAAATTATCCTCAGCAATATCTAAGACATCCGCATTCCTTTCGTCGTTATGCAAATCTATAAATTGTTGTCTGGTTATCATTCCTAACACAAATTGAACATTGACCAGATTATTAGATTGCGTATATTCATTATAACTGCTCCATTGATACTCAGCCGCCGTTTTACTTAGGCCAGCTTTGACTGGATTATTGTGAATATAAGTTAATACCGTTAGTAAATAGCTATCATCATTGACCGGCTCACTCTTGAACCTATCCTGAAATAAATGACCTATCCTTTTATATTTCTGATTAAAATAATATACGTACCTAGATCCTATTCGCTTGAATATTTGGCCTAAACTTTCTTTACCCTCCTTGATTAAAAGATGAATATGATTACCTAAGAAACAATATGCGTAAAGATCATATCCGCATATATCTTTACATTGGCGCAAAACTTCTTTTAATTTTTGATTGTCTTCCTCATCCACTAAAATAAGTTGCTTATCTATCCCTCGAATCATTATGTGGTATATATCAGTATTACTTTTTACCCGTGCAGTTCTTGGCATCTCGCTCACCCCTCCTAAATCTTACCATTTGAGATTACTTTTATCAAGACACTACCACCGTCCCCTTGTCTTGGACATATAAAAAAATTGCCGACATTATTTAAAGCTAGTATAAAATAAAAGAGGATGTGCCGCCTATTCTCTATAATATTTATATATTTATAGTTACAGCTACTTTACCTAGTCGCTAACGCTACCTGTTTTCGATATTTACTGGGCACAATATGAATCTGCCCCTATGACAGAAAAAAAGCCCAAGGATCTAAGAGTTCTTCGAACAGCTAGGTTGTGCTTTTAGCGGTTAGTAATTATTGCTGATTATTAATTTTAAAATCTATAATCAACAATTAAGTGAGGTGCCAAATGAAATCAAAAAAGAAGCAAAAGAATCCAACTCCTACTACTGCTCCCAAGGCTAATATCGTGAAAATTTTAGATGTGTTTTTTATTTTTATGGGAGTATTTTATATTGCATTCCACTCTCAAATGGAAACCTCTTCCTTAACTGACCTAGGTGTGGGAGCGTGCTTAGTAGCGATAGCTATTAAGCATTGGCTAATTTACAAAAAAAATAAGTCTTAAAGCGGAACTTATAAGTATCCAAGACACTACCACCGTCCCCTTGTCCCCTTGTCCCCTATATGAGGATTGGCTGAGAAACAGTATTTTTACGAGTTTTTTTGAGCTTTTTAAAGATTTTTTATTAATAATAGCCGGATACTGTAACAAACCATTTGTATCCGGCAACAATTCATATTGATAGATAACCTAATTCTGATTATTATAAAATTAGCACTCACTATAAAGGAGTGCTAATAAAAGTTTCGGGAATTTATGGAGGAGCTATGACAGAGACCATTAAAGAAACACGTGAGTTTCAGACAGAAACTAAACAATTGCTTGACCTAATGATTCACTCTATTTATACGAGTCGGGAAATATTTTTAAGAGAGTTAATTTCTAATGCATCTGACGCAATTGACAAAATCCGCTTTGAATCCCTGACAGATCAAAGTCTTCTTGAAGGCAATACAAACTTTGAAATTATTCTGCTGCCGGATGAGGCTTCCAAAACCCTTACCATTTCAGATAACGGAATGGGTATGACTTACGACGAGGTAATTGAAAATTTAGGGACAATTGCAAAATCAGGGACTAAAGCCTTCTTAGAAAAACTGAAAGATACCGGAGCTGGTTCTGCCAACGACCTTATCGGTCAGTTTGGTGTCGGCTTCTATTCTGCCTTCATGGTCGCTAAGAAAGTAACTGTAATCACCCGAGCCCCAGGTCAAGCGAAGGGAGTACGCTGGGAATCCTCGGGCGATGGTACATATACAATCGAGGCGTGCAATAAAGAGTCGAGGGGAACAACTATTATCCTCTCCCTAACTGAGGAACATTGCTCTTCTGAGCAACCGGCCGAAAACTTCCTGGATCGCTATACATTGCAAAAACTCGTGAAAAAATATTCGGATTATATACGTTATCCAATAAAAATGAGCTTTATTAAAGAAGAAAAACCTCGTGATGCTGAAGGCCAAGTTATCGAAAATGCCCCTTCCACCCAGACCACCGAGGTTAGGACCTTAAACTCAATGACACCTCTGTGGACAAAGAATAAAAATGAAATTACCAAAGAAGAATATCACCAACTCTATAAGAATCTTTTTCATAGCTGGGATGATCCGTTAGAAGTTATCCATTCCAAAGTTGAAGGCGTAGTTGAGTATACCACTCTGCTCTTTATCCCGTCACACGCTCCGTTTGATTTTTATAATCGTGAGTCTACAACCGGAATCCAGCTTTATTCTAGAAACGTCTTCATAATGGACAACTATAAGGATCTCATACCAGATTACCTAAGTTTCGTGCGAGGCTTGGTAGATTCACCGGACTTCTCACTTAATATCTCCCGCGAGTTATTACAGCACAGCAGTCAGTTGAAAAAAGTAGGTAAAAATCTAGAAAAAAGCATTTTGAAATCACTTGAAAGCATGCTGACAAAGGAACGCTCTAAATACGAGACCTTCTGGAAAGAATACGGAAGGGCTATAAAGAGCGGTGTCTATTCTGATTTCCAGAATCGCGAAAAACTACAGGAGCTGCTACTGTTCCCTTCCTCCCAAGCTAATGATCAGCTAACCACTATTGCCGAATATGTATCAAGAATGCACGAAGGCCAAAACTATATCTACTACGCAGCGGGTAAGGACCGTTCATCAGTTGAACGACTGCCGCAAATGGAGTTACTCAAAGAGAAGGGAATAGAAGTTCTGTATCTTTTGGACCGAGTGGACGAGTTTGCCATCGATGCCCTGCATGAATATAAAGGTAAGAGATTCCAATCGATTAGTAAAGGCGATTTAAAATTAGACGGCATAAACGACGCAGATGCCGATCAGGAAACTGATAAATTAGCTAAAGAAAACGAGTCGCTTTTAAAGGCTATCAAGGAGCAACTAGATGGTAAAGTTGCTGATGTAAAAATCAGCAATCGTCTTAAATCAAGTCCTGTTTGCCTAGTCAGCGGCGAGAATAGCATCAGTCTTTCAATGGAGCAAATATTATCTGAAATAGATAAAACGCCTTATAAGGCTCAAAGAATTTTAGAATTAAATCCCCATCATAAGATTTTTACGGTCTTACAAAAGCACTATCAGAAAGATCCTTCTTCCGAAGCTTTTAAAGACTATTGTGAACTTTTACACGGTCAGGCTTTATTACTGGAGGGACTTATTCCGGAAGATCCGGTTAATTTCGCTGAGAAAATAGCTGTCCTCATGGCTCACTCCAGCGACAAATAGTAGTACGCCAAAATAGAATATCAATCAGCATGAAAAAGGCCAGGAAACCCGAAATATTCAAGGATTTCTTGGCTTTTTATTTTTATTTACTATTAAAACATTTAATCATTCAGCAGTATTTTCAGCATCTTTTTGCGGTTATTAATGAATTCTTTCATTACAATGTAGTGATCTGTCTTTTCATATTCAACAACATCGATACTGTCATTCGATATTTGCAAAATCTTCGCGTTGGGATATCCAAGTAAAATAGGCGAATGAGTAGCAATTATGAATTGAGATTTCTGCTGTACTAAATCATGTATTCTAGCAATCATTGCAATTTGCCGCATGGGAGATAAAGCTGCTTCGGGCTCGTCAAGAATATAAAGTCCCTTGCCTTTAAATCTATTCATGAAAGCTGCAAAAAACGCTTCTCCGTGTGACTGCTCGTGCAATGACCTTTCGCTATATGCATCACCGACTCTTAGCTCATCTATCTCTGTTGCAAGATTATAAAAGCTCTCTGCCCGTAAGAAAAAGCCATCTTTGGGCTTTTTAACCCCGCGAATTAATCGAATGTATTCATGTAATTCAGAATGAGAGTTGCGCGTAGAGAATGTAAAATTTTTGGTGCCGCCTTCAGGATTGAACCCCCACGCAATTGCAATTGCTTCAAGAAGAGTTGATTTACCCGTACCGTTTTCGCCTAGGATAAATGTAACTCTTGAATCAAAGTCCAAATAATCTAAGTTGCGAATAACAGGTATCGAAAAAGGATGCTGGTTGAAATAACCTATTTCATCTCGCAATAATTTTATAGAACACAAATAATGCTGCCTATCTAAAAATTCCATAGCTAACTCCTACCAGATTGATTCTATTATAGTACTCATTTTAGCATAAAGACCAGCTTAGAATCTCATATTGCTAGAACCATGCGACGCCGGTGTTTTTTCCGGCCTTTAATAGCTTGACTCTAAAAACAATCGGATTTATAATATCATTATCACATATGAACAATTGTTCATATGGTAGAGGTGAGAGAGTGAAAAAGTTAGAATGTGACTTATGTGAACAGGCTTGTGAGCATCCGCAAAACATCTGCTTAGCGCGAGCAGAATTAATTGATGATACCACTGCCCAGCGAGCGGCTGAGACCTTTAAGATTCTAGGAGACCCTACGCGAGTAAAAATATTGCAAATCCTCTCAAAACGAGAACTATGCGTTTGTGATATAGCAGCTGTTCTTGAAATGGGGCAATCAGCTATCTCGCATCAGCTTAGAATTCTCAGAAGCGCACGCCTTGTAAAATATCGAAGAGAAGGAAAAATGGCTTGGTATTCTATTGACGATGACCATATTGCCAATCTCCTTTATCAAGGGTTACAACATATCGATCATGAGTGAGGAGGTTTAGCATGGATGAAGCGAATGGCTATACTTGTTCCTGCTGCTGTGGTATTTTGGAGAATCAGAAATTAAGCGAGGAACTGGCCGCTGCTGACGCTAATTTTATTAGCGAAACGCTAACTGTAAAAAATTTAGATTGTGCTGACTGCGCGGCAAAGGTAGAGAAAGCAATTCGCCGTTTAGATGGCATTGCGGACGCTCAGCTTAGTTTTCCAACAGGTAAAATGAAAGTAGTTTATGATGGTACTAGGCAGACTACAGCTAGTATTGAAAAAGTTGTTGCCAACTTAGGTTACCCGGTAGAAGTCATAAACGCTAGCCACGACTTCCCGGGATTCTGCAAATCAGTTTTTATCATTACAGGCCTTGACTGCGGAGACTGTGCCGCAAAACTTGAGAAGAAAATAAATGGTATAGCTGGCGTCAAAACGGCAACTGTCAACTTTGGCGCAGGTAAGCTAACCGTTGAGCATACAAATTCCGCTAGCGACCTTCTAAAAGCAATTCAAGAAGCAGGTTATCAGGGCGAGCTAGAAGGTAAAAAGCAATCGATAACCGAAGCTGCCAAAGGTTGGTGGCACAACGCTCGGCTGCTAGCAACTGTCATAGCTGGTACCTTGCTAGCTGCTGTTAGCATATCCGATTTGCTAGGCTTAGATGAAAACATTCTACTCCCTATATATATTCTTACCTTGGTAATCGGCGGCTATCATACAGCCCGAAGCGGGTTTTATTCCCTAAAGAGTCTTACATTTGATATGAATTTTCTCATGAGTATTGCGGTTCTCGGAGCTGCTGCTATAGGACAATGGAATGAAGCCGCTACTGTAGTTTTTTTGTTTTCTTTAGGCAACACACTGCAGGCCTATACAATGGATAAAACTCGCCAATCTATCAAATCCTTAATGGAATTAGCGCCTCCTGAGGCAATAGTTCGCCGAAATGGCCTAGAAGAACTTCTTCCTATCGAAGAAATAAGAGTAGGCGATGTAATTATTGTTAAGCCCGGCGAAAAAATTCCAATGGATGGCGACGTTATTAATGGAGTATCCAGTGTCAATCAAGCTACTATTACAGGTGAGTCAATGCCTGTTGAAAAACATCCGGGAGATATCGTTTACGCCGGCACAGTAAATGAACATGGGAGCCTGGAAATCTCTGTGACTAAGCTATCTCAAGATTCAACGCTTTCAAAAATAATGTACTTAGTCGAGGAAGCCCAAGCCAAGAAAGCTCCTTCACAACAATTTGTTGACAGATTTGCCAAATACTATACCCCCGCTGTTATGATATTGGCGTTAGGCATTTCTATAGTTCCTTGGCTGTTCTTTGGTCAAGCTTTTGATGTTTGGTTTTATCGAGCATTAGTTTTATTAGTTATTTCATGCCCCTGCGCCCTGGTAATATCAACCCCTGTTTCGATCGTATCGGCAATTGGTAATGCCTCACGTCATGGGGTGTTGATTAAGGGCGGTGCATACCTTGAAAAAATGGAATCTATACGGGCCGTAGCGCTCGATAAAACAGGCACACTTACAAAAGGACACCCAACCGTCACCGATATTATCGCTTACAATAATCTTGCACAAAGTGAAATACTGGCGATTGCAGCTGCTATTGAGCGATATTCCGAACACCCTGTAGCTCAAGCGATTGTTCGAAAAGTTGATAACTTGCCCACTCCACCCGTTAAGAATTTCAAAGCTCTAGTCGGCAAAGGCGTCCAAGCTGATGTTTATAATCAAACTATCTATCTCGGAAATCTACGCCTGTTTGAAGATATTGGCCATCAAGTTAATATTATTGAACCGCTGTTAAACGATCTCGAATCTCAAAGTAAAACTGTAGTCCTGTTAGGCACCGGTGAAAATTTATATGGTATAATTGCCGTAGCAGACGTCCTGCGGGAGAATAGCTCCGACGCCGTGCAAACGCTAAGAGACGCCGGTATACAATTTATATCTATGCTAACAGGCGATAATAATCGCGTTGCCAAAGCTATTTCTGAAAAGCTAAAGCTTGACTCTTTCTACAGTGAACTTCTGCCAGAGGATAAGGTAAGAACAGTAAAAAAGATTGGCGAGCACTATGGAAATGTACTCATGGTAGGTGATGGCGTAAATGATGCTCCTGCCCTTGCTGCTGCTGACATTGGAGTAGCCATGGGGGTGGCAGGGTCGGATACAGCTTTGGAAACTGCTGACATTGCGCTAATGGCTGATGATCTAAGCAAGCTAAGTTACGTTATTCAGCTTGGCCGTAAGACCGTTAATATTATCAAACAGAACATCTGGTTTTCGATCATTATTAAAGCAGTCTTTCTCATACTGACTATATTTGGTATTTCAAATCTATGGATGGCGGTGTTTGCTGATACGGGTGCGGCAATATTAGTAACACTAAACGGAATGAGATTAGTTCGAGAGCTAAAATATTAGTGCAAGAAGGAGTAGGGTCGTCTCTACTCCTTCTTTGTTATATTTTCAAATTCTTTATAAGGAGAGCTCTCACCGGTGCCGCCTCGGCTCCAAGTACTCGAAGCGGAGCTGCAGCTAACAAATATTCATCCTCGGCAATTTCCCGCAGCCAAAGCCCTTCCAGAATGATTATGCCTGCACCTAGCAGTGCTTTGTGCGTGTCATGCTTCGGCTGGTTTCGCTCAATACCTAAAGCATCAATACCAACCCCTATAATTTTTTTATTGCTAAGATACTCTGCCCCTGAGTAATCAAGATAAACAAACTCACCTTCTAAAATGTCAAGATATGAGTTTCTCGTCTTTAAGAGGATAAAATCTCCTTCCTGTATGTCTTTTGCCATCAAGTGCTCTTGTGATATCTTTTCTTCAACATGCGTAAAATCAAAAACTTTGCATCGCGTAACAACTTTATGCAGGTCGAGCTTATCAATCGTCCCGCCCTGCGGAAAGATATGCAGCGGCGCGTCAATATGAGTTCCTGTATGCATATTCATTTCCAGTTTTGTTTCATAGACACTTCCTGATCCAAAATCACTTACGACTGTAATAACAGGCCTTTTCAATACCCTGCCCTTATAAACAGGCATATCGTTATAAATGCTCATAGAAATATCGTATACTTCCATTCTTTGACCCCCTTAGATATTCCACCATTGTCTGCCGTCCCGCGCTAACAGTTCAAACGCCTTTACCGGTCCCATCGTTCCTGCCTCATAATTGGGAAAATTAAGCCTTTTCTGCTCCCTGTATTCAATAATCCTATCAGCAAATTTCCATGAAGCTTCTACCTCATCCCATCTAGAAAAAAGAGTAGCATCTCCGCGTAATATATCGAAAAGCAGTCGTTCGTACGCTTCGGGCGTGTTTCCAGCTGTATGATTTGTATAACCTGTATCCATTTTGGCCGCCATTATATTGTCATGTGTACGAAAATCTTTAGTATTAAATTGAAAAAAAACGCCGACGGTAGGTTGTATCCTTATGACTAATAGGTTTGGCTCCTGAATATACCGTTGTTTAAAATAAAGAATCTTTGGCAGTGATTTGAATTGAACGACAATTTCCGCTGATTTTTCGCCCAACCTTTTTCCTGTCCGAATATAAAATGGAGTTCCTGCCCATCTGAAATTGTTAATGTGAAGTTTTAAGGCTACAAAAGTTTCGGTGTCGGAATTTTGCGGTACCTTCTCCTCATCTCTATAAGCAGGAACAAGTGTACCATCGATAATGCCTTTTCCGTACTGACCAAATACAACATTATCCCTAAGAAGTTCAGGCGTTAGTTCTTCTATAGCTTGAATAACCTTTAACTTTTCAGTCCTAATAGAGTTGGTTTTAAGATCGACGGGTGGTTCCATGGCAACCAACGATAGAATCTGGACGATATGATTCTGAACCATGTCTCGCAGTGCGCCTGAATTTTCATAATATCCGCCCCTGGTTCCGACTCCGTCTTTCTCATTTAATGAAATTTGAATATTGTCGATAAATTTATTGCTCCATAATGACTCAAAAACAGAATTACAGAATCTTAAAACCATGATATTTTGTATCATTTCCTTACCAAGATAATGATCTATCCTGTAGATGCTATCTTCAGCAAAAGCATCTACCAACTTATTGTTTAGTCGTTGGGCCGTAACTAAGTCCTTGCCAAACGGCTTTTCAATAATTAACCTATTCCAAGCCCCTTTGTTGTCAGCCAAATAACTTTTGTGAATACCGTGTACAATCGTTTCAAAATGCTCGGGCGCAACAGCAAGGTAGAAAACCCTGTTTCCTCCAATATGAGCCTTTTCATCTAATTCTTCTAAAAAACTTCTTAGCCTTAAATATCCTGCCTGATCCGTAAAATCAAACTGTATATAATAGATTAAACTCTGTAATCTTATCCAGTAGCTCTCTTCTATTCCGCTTCTGGAGAACTTTTTTAGAGAGTCAAGTACTTCACTTCTATATTGCTCCTGCGTTTTTTCCTTTCTCCCTACTGCTACTACCGCGAAGTTCTCCGGCAGCAATTTATCCTTAACTAGGTTATATAGTGCCGGCATCAGCTTTCTATGCGTTAAATCTCCTGTCCCGCCAAAAATAACCATAATTGCAGATAGATCGTTGTTTGTATTTTCTTCATTTTTTATAATCAAAACACTTCCTCCTTTATTCAAAAGGCTTAGTGATAATAATATTGAGCTCATTTTAAAAGGGAATCAGCGCTGCGAGTCTGATTCCCTTTTATATATTCTGTATCAATGAAGATTGTTACTTTCCAGCAAGATACAACGCATGTCGAAGTAACGGCTGGACAACTGCTTCTCATTTTTCTGCTTTTTCTTCAGGTACCGCAAAAAGTGCGGTAAGGGAAGGGTGACGGCGCAGGCGGCGTTGAATATTCGGCCTGTTCGACGGTATGCTTGTAAGGATCTGCCAGCAATGAAAGCAACCGTTTCATTACGCTATAATCACCTTTTTCAACTGCCCTTTCTAATGCAGCTTCAACCCGATGATTTCTAGGTATTATGGCCGGATTATTATCCTTCATCAACTGCTGTGACAATTCTTTCGATTCCTGTTGTCTGTCGAGTCTTTGTTGCCATCGATAGTGCCATTCAGTAAATTCCGGCATCATGAACAAGACTGGATCTTGCAGAGTATTAAAAGTTAAAGCGCGGAAAGTATTTGTAAAGTCTGCTTTATGTTTCTTCATCATATTCAAAAGGTCTTCAATAAGGGATTGGTCCTTTTCCTCTTGGTTAAATAGTCCCAGTTTTGCTCTCATTCCTGCTAGCCAATTACCGTGATACAAGTCCGCAAAATCTTCGATAGCCTCCTGGGCCAGCTTAACAGCCTTAGACTGGTCTTCAGCCAACAGCGGTAATATAGACTCAGCAAAACGCGCAAGATTCCACTCGGCAATACGGGGCTGATTGCCATAAGCATACCGACCTTTGATATCAATAGAACTGAATACAGTAGCTGGGTCATAGGCATCCATGAAGGCACACGGGCCATAATCAATGGTTTCCCCGCTAATAGCCATATTATCGGTATTCATCACCCCGTGAATAAACCCAACTAATTGCCATTTGCCAATTAGCCTTGCCTGACGCTTAATCACCCCTCGAAGCAGCGAAAGATAGCGGTTTTCATCAGCGTCAATTTCCGGGAAATGCCGTTTTATTGTATAATCAGCGAGAGCCCGTAGATCATCAATACTGCCCCATTTTGAAGCGTACTGAAAAGTGCCAACGCGCAGGTGGCTGCTAGCTACACGGGCCAAAATTGCGCCAGTCCGGTCAGTTTCACGAGCAACAACTTCACCAGTTGTCACTATTGCGAGGCTGCGGGTAGTTGGGATGCCTAGTTCATGCATGGCTTCGCTGATAATATATTCACGCAGCATGGGTCCAAGTGCTGCTCGACCATCACCCATGCGGGAATACGGCGTTCTACCTGAACCTTTTAGTTGAATGTCCATCCTTTCACCTAATGGAGTAATCTGCTCGCCAAGAAGCAAAGCCCGGCCATCCCCTAGCATTGTAAAATGACCGAATTGATGCCCCGCATAAGCTTGTGCAAGCGGCAAAGCGCCTTCTGGAATCCTATTGCCAGCAAAAACTGCCCCTCCATCGTCGCTTTCCAGCGCCTGAATATTCAATCCCAAAGAAGCTGCTAACGGCTTATTAAAAAAGACCAATTTTGGCGAGGGCACTGGTGTTGGATTGAGAATAGTAAAAAATGTATTCGGCAAGCGGACATAACTATTATCAAAGTTCCAGCCTTCTTTAATTACAGCTCCGTTCGTCATTGTATCACTCCTTATATATGTCTCTTGCTTATAGCTTTCTTCTCTCTTAATACTGAAGGAAAACAAACCCGGTTGTGGAATTAAATAAAAACAGGTAGATTAATAAATGAAGGGATGATGATTTATGGCGACTGTGCAAACAAAATATCTTGGCGGATTGCGTACAGAATCGGTACATCTGCAATCAGGCAGTAAACTTATTACAGATGCTCCGACCGATAATCATGGGAAAGGGGAAGCTTTTTCTCCTACCGATCTAATGGTTACTGCATATGGAGCCTGTGTATTAACCATTATGGGTATAGCAGCTCAGACCCATGGCTTTTCCATCGATGGGGCCGAGGTGCAAACGACGAAAGTAATGGGAACCAATCCACGCCGGATTGTTGAGTTAATTTCTGAATTCACCCTCCCGCATAATAATTACAGTGCTAAAGAGAAAAAGATTATCGAACTTACTGCTAAGGAATGTCCGGCGCACAATAGTCTCCATCCTGATTTAAAGAAAACAGTGACCTTTAAATATCTTCCTAATACTTAATTTTAAAATAGACATTAGGCAAATCTGCCTAATGTCTATTTTACGTCCAGGAAAGACTTTATAGTTGCCATTTAACGCAAAAACCTGGAGGATCTTTTGGGGTCTTTTTCAAATTCCAAGTAATAATCAATACTATACTTGCCGGGACCAACAAATAGTGCCGCGAAAAAACTCACACCAGCCTCGAGAGACTGCGATGCCTTTGCCAAACCCTTACCTGCCGCCATCTGACTAACAAAGGCCACCATCATGTTAACAAACAACAACAAGCTAGCAAGCCGGTAAAACAAACCAAGAGCAAATAATGCTCCTCCGACAAACTCGGCAAAGCCAGACATGAAACCCCAGGCTGCTGGCGCAAATTCAATCCCGAAAGTAGCCATCGCGCTTCCAAGACCGGACCATTTCTCCGGTCCGCCAATAATTTTGGGCCAGCCATGCCACATAAACATTCCACCAAGGACAAGCCGAAAAACCAACAGGCCGAAATCACGGTAACTTGAAAGAAAATGCATTAATAGCTGCATAAAATATTTCATGTCCGCTTCTCCTTCGATGCAGATTTTCAATTTTATGTTGCCCTGGCAAGTAAGAAAATATTTTAAAATCACCATTTACAAGCCATTTTCGGATTAGTTTTCTCAACTAGGCTTGGAAACAACCGTTTGGTCAATAGAAGACTATAAATTGCCAATCTTTTTTGCAACAATTTCCCAGTCCAGAATAGCGTAGGGAAATAAATTGGGACGCCGCATAATAGCCAGCGGATGATATGAAACTGCTAAAGGCAGGCCATTCCAAAGATGCCATTGCCCTCTAAACTTCTTTACTTCTGCCGAATCATCGTCAAATAACGTTTGTAGAGCGACATTCCCTAGACATAAAATAACTTTTGGTTTATGATCTTTTACCTGCTCGTAGAAATATTCTATGCAGGTCATGCGAGCATGTCTTTTATTATAAGATCGCAACGGTCGGCACTTAACTACATATGTTATATACAATCTATCAAGATTAATTCCGGATTGCTGCGCCAGGCTCTGCAATGTCTTACGACTACCACATACAAAGGAGGCACCGGTTTTGTCCTCCCTTGCCCCAGGATTATCTAAGAGCACCATAATAGGGGCGCCGGGTTGCCCTTCACCCCAGATAATCCTTTTTCGTTGAGCAGCTAGTTCACATCTGCTGCAACCCTCAGCATCATTCGGAACACAATCTTCGGGCAAGATAGCGAATATTTCATTCACGTCTGTAACTAAATTGCCAATAGATTCCACACTTATCTACTAAATAACCGTAGAGTTTACTCCAGAATGTTTCTTGCAGATCCATCTCTACGCTTCCACCCTCTTTCAGCTTATTAAAAGCCGACCTAATCTCACCGGTGTTGGTACTAGATATCGTAAGACTTATATTATTTCCCGCGATAAAAGGCATGCCAGGACAAACATCGGAAAACATGACATTGCTGCCATATTGTTCACGCCCTGTCTCATTTAATTATCCTATGTATCATCGGCCTCGTTAGTATAACCGAAAACAGGCACTAGCATAACACTTGTGCCTGTTTCCCCTTACCTATTTTCTCGTCTAATATGCATCACGCAGTTACTTGTATTACTTTCTTCCGCTGGCACAGCGATCAACAAGATATGCAATCGACTGATAGCTGATTCCGCTTTGATCGGCTAAACCAATTTCGCAGGTTCGGCTATTTGAATAACCGCAACGGCAATCGGAGGGTAGCGATTCCTTAAGGTGCTCCAGCGCAGACTCGTTGAGTTCCGGCAGCTCAAAACCTTTATCACCGGCAAAGCCGCAGCATTTGACTTTAGCAGGCATAATTACGTTTGCAGCGCAGGCCTCCGCAATCGCCTTGAATTTTTCGGCAAGGCCCATTTTAGTCGCACTGCAAGTTACATGCACTGCAATTGTCTCAGGCGACTTTGAAACCTCCAATTTTTTAAGTAGATAATCATGAATAAACTCTACTGTGTCAAGGATATTTAACCGCTTATCCATGACTCTCTTCATTCGATAAACACAGGGACTGGTATCGCACAGTACGGGATACTCCCCATTATTGCTGCACTCAAGAAGGATCTTTTCCAGCTCGGCACTAAGTTCATCTGCTGTTTCAAAGTATCCCTTGCTTTCAAATGGCATTCCGCAGCACAGAGCGTCTCTTTTTGGCGGAAAAACAACAGTATAGCCTGCCTTATTAAGCAGTGACAGCATCACTTCCTGAAGCGAACGCTGATCATGATCCTCTTTTGCCGGTCCCATCGTACGGCTGACGCAGCTTGGGAAATAGACAACCTTTTTATCAGTTTGGGAGGAAGGCAGCAATTCCTGAGCTATACCGGCGGCTGTGGGCAGCCACTTATTCCATTTAGGGAGGCGTTCGCCGCTCAATGAGCGGGCACTTTTTGCGATATCGCCCATTATACAGGTGCCTAAAGCCCGATGCGCCAAATGAGCGCCGGCTAGCCCTAATTTTGCCAGTGTCGTTACACCGCTAAAGTTTTTAGCAATGAATTTGGCAAATTTACGGCTGCGCGGCGTCGTCTGTGCAGAGCGAATGAATTTGGTATAGCTTCCGGTATTGATTGACAGCGGGCAATTCAGTTCACAAAGTCCGTCCGTTGCACAGGTTTTCTCGCAAAAATACGCATAGTCTAGTTCTAAGCGCCGTAACTTTTCAGGATCAGCGCCAGATTTTCGCAGACAGGCAATTTCACGCTGAACTGCAATCCGCTGGCGCGGCGTACTTGTTAGGTTTTGCGATGGACAGTTCGTTTCACAGAATCCACATTCCATACATTTGTCGATAAGCTCATTAACCGGAGGCATAAGTTTCAGATTTTCAAGATAAATAGTTGGATTGTCTGTAATGACAACGTCCGGATTAAGTATATTCGCCGGGTCAAACGCTCGTTTTATCTCCCTCATGTATTTATACGCCGTTTGACCCCACTCAAGCTCAACAAAAGGAGCCATGTTTCTTCCCGTGCCGTGCTCGGCTTTTAAAGATCCGTTAAAACGTTCAACAACCATACTGCAGATATCATTGATAAAATCCTGGTAACGCTTAATATCTTCAATTCCATCAAAAGTCTGCGTAAAAACAAAGTGTACATTCCCATCTAAGGCGTGTCCGTAAATAATTCCATCTTCGTAACCGTATTTATTCATGCGCTCCCGTAGTGAAAGCACAGCATCGGCTAATACCGATTTGGGAAAAGCGACATCTTCAATAATTACCGAAGTGCCTTGTGGGCGAATACCGCCTACTGCCGGAAATACGCCGGCCCGAATTTTCCACAATTGTTCATACTCAGCTTTTTTATCAGTAAACGCAATCGGAAAAATGACCGGGATATCAGCAAGGCATTCAATTGTCTTTTGAATATTCCCATCTAGCGTTTCCCTGTCGAACGCCCTGATTTCTACCAACAGGGCCGTTGCTTGCTCATCCAAGTCTTTTAGATAGGCCGGCATACCCGCTTTATCCTCTACTGAACGAAGTGAACTGCGGTCAAGAAGTTCGGCCGCGGCGACTAAGGGACGATCTAGCTTCATTACAGCCAAACATGCCTGTTTAATATCCGGGAATATCATAAGCGCTGATGCTTTATGAGCAGCTTCCACGACGGTATTATATGTTACCTCAGCGATAAACCCCAGCGTACCTTCTGATCCTATCATCAGGTGACTGATAATATCAATAGGATCAGAATAATCGACAAAAGCGTTGATACCATAGCCTGTAGTATTTTTTATTTTAAATTTTTTTCCAATTAATTTGCGCAAATGGTCATCTGCATTTATCTCATCTCTGATGCGCTCTATCTCGGCAATCAGCTCTTGGTGACTGTCGACAAAAAGCTGACAAGATAACGGATCGGCTGTATCTAAGATTGAGCCGTCAGCAAAAATTATCTTCATGGCTTTAATTGTTTTGTAGCTGTTATCAGCCGTACCACAGCACATCCCACTAGCATTATTTGCAGCAATACCGCCAATCATAGCATAATTAATTGAAGCAGGATCAGGTCCGATTTTGCGGGCGTAGGGCCGCAAATAATTATTTGCCTCGGCTCCCAAAATACCTGGTTCCAACTTAATAGTATCACCGCCGTCACCAATATGATAATGGCTCCAACCCCCAGCCAATACGAGGAGTACAGAATCAGTAAGGGCTTGCCCCGACAGACTGGTCCCGGCGGCCCGAATAGTTACAGGCGTATTAAACTGTCCAGCAATTTTCAGGATTGCTGAAACTTCCGCTGGCGTGCGTACTTTAATTACCAATTTAGGCTTCATCCGGTAAAGACTTGCATCAACTCCATAAGCTGTTGTCCGAATAGGATCTGCAAAGATATGATTTTGGGGAATAAAACCAGAAATTTGTTCATAAAATTGGCGATAGTTTTCGGGAAGATTTTGAAAATCACTCTTCCTGGAACACATACTCATGATAAACCACCTGCCTCTTTTTATATCAGAAATCTAACTATTTCTAATTTATGGCTTTATTCGGTAAGTGTTCCAGGAAATCCTTGTTAATTCATAATTATTTTTTAATAATTATGAATTTTTATGGAATAAGATTATTAATCAACACATAATTTATGCTTTAAACAAGAAAACTCCGAGTAAATAAAACTGTGGAGCCCTTATAGTAAGCCCTTCAAAACAGCAGCACTTGGAGTGCTGCAATTGATTACCGTATACTTAACTTAGTTCTAAAATAAGTCCTTGCTAGGCGTACAATAGAAAAACCCGCTAATTTGCGGGTTTATAAATCAATTCATTTTTTTATAATCTTGGCTGGCATAACTTAGGGCTTCTTAAGAGCATTGGTCTCGATCCAAGCAGCATACGCTGCTATGAAATTATACAGAAATTCGCGGGTGCCCTCATTAACAATATTTCCATTAGCGTCAAATAGCGCTGCAGCATTTCCAATATATGCCTCGGGCTGCTGCATTGTGGGAACGTTTAAACAGACAAGCGCTTGTCGTAAGTGGTGATTAGCGCCAAAGCCGCTTAACCCACCTGGAGATACACTTACAACTGCACCGGGTTTTCCATCCCATAT
The DNA here is from genome assembly GCA_012523975.1 of Veillonellaceae bacterium. Taxonomy (NCBI): domain Bacteria; kingdom Bacillati; phylum Bacillota; class Negativicutes; order Veillonellales; family Veillonellaceae; species Veillonellaceae bacterium. The sequence continues at coordinate 9,174 of JAAYSF010000040.1, read as the reverse complement.
ACTTTTACCATATGGTCTTGAACCTATATCAAGGGCATTCTTAAGTACCGCGGGAACTGATCGGTTGTATTCCGGTGTTACGAAAAGAACCGCGTCAAATTCCTTCATACGCTCGCGAAAATCAGTCCATGCCACAGGCGGGTTGACTTCATCATCGAAATCCTGATTGTAAATTGAAAGCTGCTCTAGTTCGACTTCTTTCATATCTAAAGTTGAAGGTGCCAATGCCATTAACGCCTTTGCGATCTGCCTGCTGAATGATCCTTTACGAAGACTCCCTACAAGAACTCCAACTCTAGTCATATCTAACCCTCCTTACGTGCTCGCTATTTAAGTTTTTCACTGTTTATTTCAAGAATATTTTTACAATTCCTGCCCAAAAAACAAACTATTTTATCTCGTTTATTGACGAGCTCGACTAAATACGTCTAGATTAGAAACCGAGATAGTCTTGGTAAGGAATAAAGCACCTCCAGAATTACCCCAACAATAAGAAGGACACCAGGCCAGCACTTACCGACCTAGCCGCTGGCGACCGAATGACTGCCAAAAAAGCCAAATGTAAACACAGCCAAACCGCCCATAAAAGTTGAGCTAAACGTGCCGATTAAATAGAGCGTAGAAATCGATAGATTCCCCCTGCATAGCGATTTTTAATCCGACTGCTTTAATCTGTTCTGCACAATCGGCAATATTATCACCATAATGGATGCAGTAAATTTTTTTGAGTTGTTCAGCAGGATAGAAGTTAATGATTTGCTCCATAGTTGGGTGCGCAAAAGTTGGAGCAGCACCGGTATGGCAGTCATGAAAGACCGCTGCCGTTTCCGAGTCGCCAACCAGACGGCCTAACGCAGATTTTTCAATCGTTCCGATGTCCCCTGTAAACACAATACGCCTTGGCTTGTCTCTGGCTACCCACCGAATCCCTATCATATAGTTGCTGGTTACTCCAGCATGCAGGCCGACAGTAGAATAGTACTCTAGCTGATATTGAACATCGTTACTGCTTTTTAATATTATTGTGCTGTCGCTTACAGATAGTTTAAGATAATCCTCAGGCTTAGCTCCGTGCAGCGCAAATAGGCTAGTTAGGAGCGGAATCTGATCTGGCATAGCATAAACTGTCGGCCTATGCTTGTACATAAATTTGCAGCGCTGCGCAAATTCCTCCAGTCCCCCAACATGATCAGAATGAAAGTGAGTTATTGCAACTGCATCTATATCTTTTGCGGTATATCCTGCCGCTGATAAGCTATATCTTAAGGTGGTACCTGCATCAATCAGCAACCGGAAGCCGGGAATCTCTACAATGTAATTAGTATGATAAAACTTGTCAGTAAAAGCCCCGCCCACTCCTAAAGGTATGACGCGCACAATACAACCTCCTCTTGGCCCAAGCTCTTTCTAGAGTCTTTTGCTTAGTTCATCCAAAATTTCCTGCGGATTTTGCATTTCAAAGATAATGTGCTTGTATTTCTGAGATCCATCCAATTCTAAATTTACTAGCGGTACTTTATGTTCATAGGACAGGAAGTACCATTCCTTTCTATATCTAAAAGTTCCTTCGTAAATATTGAGAAGAGGTATCGCAGTCCCAGGCATCTTGAGCATCCACATCGGAGCTTTGAAATAACCGACAAAAGCATCTTCGATAGCTTTATAAGGGATTCGTATTTCTTTTTTGAGCGCAAACAGGCTTAGTGCTCCTGTTAGCTTTAGAATAAGTGCTTCTTCAGTAAATAATACCTTTCTTCCCACAATATCACTTCCTGCTATACTAATTCTTTAGTTATTAACATTCGTGATATATATTATCCAAACCTCCACAATATTAATTGCATCCCCTACTTAGCCGCAATACAGAATGCCATATAAAAAACGCAAGACTTTCTTTGTAATTTTATTGACATTTTATCGGAATTAAATCACTAAGTTCATCTAAAAAATTATCCCCTACCTTTATGAGCAGAGCTTGCCGCTCTCCTTTGCGATTAAAGAGAATAATTCGCGTAGGATTAGCATCGCCGGAAGAATAGCGATGAACATAGCGCTTTATTCCGCAACGCCTAAACTTCGATTTAACATATTGACTAGAGCAACTTTCTACCAAATCCAAATCTACTATAAAAGTCCGCGTAAACCAAAGGAAGTGACTTTTAATTATAATTTGATCCTTAGTCAAACTATAGGTATAGCGGACGGCATAACGCCAGGCCAGCAAGCCGCTAAAAAGCACAATATACGCACTTCCGGTAAAGCTAAACCTGCCGGCCAGTATCGAATCCACCTCTTTACACAACCACACGGAAAGCACAAGAACCGCTAGCCATAGCCATACTAATTTGCTGTTATTATACTGTGAGTCTTCACGATATATTTCCATCTGACTTTCCCCTTATTACAAATACAAATAGGTACCGCTATTTCAGCATAGCCAGCATTGTCCCGGCGGCAACAGCCGTACCGATAACACCTGCTACGTTCGGACCCATGGCATGCATAAGCAGGAAATTGCTGGGGTTGGCTTGCTGACCGACCACTTGGCTTACTCTGGCAGCCATCGGAACAGCTGATACACCGGCAGAGCCAATCAGCGGATTAATCTTCCCGCCGTTAAAGTAATTCATAATTTTAGCAAATAAAACACCTCCGGCTGTACCGCCGGCAAAGGCTATTAACCCCAGACAAATGATTAAAATTGTCTCGTAAGTGAGAAAGTTTTCAGCTTTCATGGTAAGACCGGTGCCCGTTGCCAAGAAAATTGTAACAATATTAATCAAAGAGTTCTGGGCAGTATCTGAAAGACGGTCGGTTACTCCGGATTCACGTAATAGATTGCCCAGCATCAGCATGCCCATCAGCGAAGCAATTGGCGGAAGCAACAGACTAACTACTATAGTAGTAACAATTGGGAAGGCAATTTTTTCAAATTTGGATACCGGCCGCAATTGGTCCATAACAATTTCACGTTCTTTCTTAGTTGTCAGCAGTTTCATTATCGGCGGCTGAATAAGCGGCACGAGCGACATATAGGAATAGGCTGCTACGGCTATTGCCCCAAGCAGATGCGGTGCAAGCTTAATCGTCAGGTAGATGGCCGTTGGCCCGTCCGCGCCCCCAATAATTCCGATTGAGGCAGCCTCTTGGACGCTAAAGCCAAGCATCATAGCACCAACTAAAGATATAAAAACACCGACTTGAGCGGCGGCCCCCAACAGCAGGGTTGACGGCCTGGCAATAAGCGGACCAAAATCCGTCATGGCACCAATCCCTAGAAAAATGAGTGGCGGAAAGACCTCATTTTTAATCCCCCATCCTATTACTTGCATTAAACCAGGATCTTCCTCAAAGCCAGTTCTAGGGAAATTGGCCAAAATGCACCCAAAGGCAATCGGCCCTAGCAATAACGGCTCAAAACCTTTGGCAAAGGCCAGATACAGTAAAATCAAGCCGACAGCAATCATAATAGCATTGCCTAATGTAAAGGCGCTGAATCCACTGTCAAACCATACAGCCTGAAGGGAAGCAATAAATGCGTCCATTTATTTTCTCCTTCCGATTTTATTTGCAAAGCCAATTTATATATTAGCCAAGGATTAGAAGAACATCGCCGGTCGATACAGTCGCACCTGAAGCTACACGCACCTCAGATATCTTAGCATCGTGAGGCGCCACAATTTCGTTCTTCATCTTCATGGCCTCTAGGATTAGCATAGTAGCACCCTGCTTAACGGAATCACCGGGTTTAACAAGGATATCTAAAATTTTTCCCGGCATGGGAGCCTTTACTGCTCCCTCCCCTGTAGATACAGCTGGTTGACTTTGCTTGGGAGCTGAAGTTGGCGCTGGTACCGGGGCTGCCGCAGCTGCTTTTTGCACTGGACTGTTACCAGTAACTTCTTCAACCTCTAATTCATATTTCTGTCCTTTATACGTAATTATAAATTTCTTCACTTTTTTGACCTCCCACATCATAAATTTAAACATTATTACATACGGGCACGCCCGCTTATCGCTTCCATCCGAGCGGTTTGCGACCAATTACTGCCGCTAATAGGACGTATTGATACGATCCGCACTTCACTTTGACTATAGGCCGCTAAAGCTGCCGTAAAAACTATAATTAATTCATCAAGTTTTTCTTGGGCTTGTGGCTGTGCTTGGTCTTCTTCTGGTTCAGTTTTTTCTTCCAATGCTGCCTGAATAGCAGTTTCATCCTGATTCTGTTTTTTCCTAGTAGGATCAATATACTGAATCAGCCGGATTATTAAACTCAGCCCATAAAGCACTGCAAAGACTACTGTTATATTGATAACTGATATTATAATCGGATCAGTAGTTAACGGTTGCCCCATAAGATTCACCTCACTCCGCTTTGACTTCTCTTTTTATAAGGGCATATTCCCATGGCGCTTAGCCGGTCTAGCCTCGCGTTTTGATTCCAGCATATTAAATGCATTAATTAAAACCGGGCGCGTTTGACTAGGCTCAATGACCATATCCACAAATCCCCGTTTGGCGGCTTGATACGGAGTAGCAAAATTGTTAATATATTCCTCAGTCTTGGCCTCAATATCGACTGCCTTTTTGAATATGATGTTTGCAGCTCCGGCCGGACCCATGACAGCAATTTCGGCTGTAGGCCAGGCTATAACCTGATCGGCGCCAAGGTCGCGGGAGCACATTGCCAAATATGAGCCACCGTAGGCCTTACGAACAACTAAAGTCACCTTAGGGACGGCAGCCTCCGAATAAGCATAGAGCATCTTAGCTCCATGGCGGATAATTCCTCCGTACTCCTGACTGGTTCCCGGCAAGAATCCTGGTACATCGACGATGTTGAGCAAGGGAATGTTGAATGCATCACAAAATCTGATAAAACGGGCTGCTTTATCTGACGCATTAATATCCAGACATCCGGCCATTGCTTTTGGCTGATTAGCAATAATACCAACGGTACGTCCGCTCATACGGGCAAATCCAGTAATTATGTTTTCTGCGTAGAAGGGTTGTACTTCGTAAAAATCCTCATTATCGATAATTTTAATGATCAATTCTTTCATATCATAAGATTGGTTTGAATTATCAGGAATAATAGTATTAAGTTCATCTACGACTCGCTCAGGGTCATCATCTGAGTCGATAGCAGGAGCAGTTTCCAAATTGTTACTGGGGATAAAACTGAGCAGCCGGCGGATCTGAGCCAGACATTCCGCATCATCTTCTGCAATAAAATGGGCTACGCCTGATACGCTATTATGGGTCATCGCCCCGCCCAATTGTTCAGAGCTAACCTCTTCACCGGTAACCGCTTTAATTACTTGGGGTCCGGTTATAAACATTTGACTTGTATACTTAATCATGTATACAAAATCAGTCAAAGCTGGCGAATACACCGCTCCCCCGGCGCAGGGGCCCATTATAACTGAAATTTGCGGAATAACACCCGAAGCTAAAGTATTGCGGTAAAAAATCTTCCCGTATCCGGCTAAGGCGTCAACCCCCTCTTGGATACGGGCACCGCCAGAATCATTTATACCAATGATCGGCGCACCGGTTTTCATAGCCATGTCCAGAACTTTGCAGATTTTGGCGGCATGCATTTCACCTAGTGACCCACCTAGCACCGTAAAATCTTGAGAAAATACATATACCAGCCGGCCATCAACCGTTCCCCACCCGGTTATAACCCCTTCCCCGGGCGCTTCTTCTTTATCCATATTAAAGTTAGTACAACGATGTGTTACAAAGCTGTCCAGCTCAACAAACGTACCCGCATCCAGCAGGACTTCGATTCGTTCCCGAGCAGTCATTTTCCCTGCGGCATGCTGCTTCTCTACCCGCTTTTCACCGCCAGCAGCCATAACTTTTGCCGTACGGGCATGTAGATCTTTTATTTTACTAAGCGTTGCAGACAAGAAACTCACACCTCCTAATAAAATTTGCTTAGACTGTATCTCGCACGGATTCCATCTTTGAACTATCTAGTTAATTTAAGTTATTCTCACGATATCCGGCATATTACTCTTATCTTTTTGCAAACTGTAAATTTTTACTATTAACATAAATTCTAGCTAAAAAAGCAAACGAACCTGCCTAATAACAGGTTCGATTTATTTATTAGGAGGCTTAGCATTGCTAACCTAGTACATTTGCCGGTTAATAAGCCATATATTCTTTTTTACCACCATCTTTGTCAGGCTTTAATGATTCTGCGTTGACACTAACAGCCGCTAGGCCTTCATTAAAATCCCACGCCCAGTCATACTTCGGTTCAATGGCCATTCGCCCTGACCGATCAATATACCCAATTTTATTGGCTATTTGAACTCTCGCTAACCCTTCTGAAAAATCCCAGGCCCAATCATACTTCGGCGGAATCACAACTTGCCCGGATTTATCAATAAACCCACATTTATTCCCTTGTCGTATTTTGGCTAATCCATCTTTAAACCACCAGCACCAGTCGAATTGCGGTTTTATCGCTACTTGACCAGACCGATCGATATAACCGTATCTTTGACCACTTTTGACTATTGCAAGACCTTCTGAAAAATCCCAGGCAAAATCATACATAGGAGAAATAGCGATAATACCATCACGGTTAACAAATCCAAACCGTCCGTTTAATTTTACCGATGCCAAGCCTTCAGAAAAAGGGCGGGCATATTCATACTGGGGCTCATTTATAAATCGACCTTGCCGATCAATAAAGCCATATTTTCCTTTAGATATAACAACTGCCCGTCCTTCGCTAAAAGGCCAGGCATACTCGTAATGCAGCGGAACCATAATATTGCCTTTTTTATCAATGTATCCATACAATCTGTCTTCGGCAACAACGGCTAATTCTTCATGAAATTCATTCGCCGCTTGAAACCGAGGACTCACGACAATCTTTCCTACTCGGTCGATGTACCCATATTTGTCGTTAATTTGCACTGGAGCCAGCCCACCGGAAAAGCATATCGCTCGATCAAACTGAGGCGCAATAGCATATTTACCTGTCCGATCGATATAGCCGTATTTCCCATTAACCATAACCAGTGCTCTTCCATCATGAAAGTCTTTTGCCCATTCAAAAAACCTCGGGAAATGAATCGAGCCGGACTGATTAATAAAACAATACTTAACTGTTTTTATTTCTATTTCTTCCGAGTTGCTCAGTTCATTGAAATGAAATTTATAGTAATAGGTAAAAAGCAATAATACCGATACGGCAGCTATGAGCAGTCTAGCAATCGTATTTACACGCAACACTCCCACCCCCGACCCGTTTCTGTGGCGTCAATTCTATAGGTATTACTCGCAAGAAAATTTTATTCCCTAATGGTTATAGGTCGGTAAAAACTGGTTAAAATTATTCAATTAACTTGGACACAATAAAGTGAAGCTTAGTCATACTTTTTGAGGTACTAGACACTATTAACTGCTAACTCAAGAAGGAGAGTCTTACAGCGTCTCGGTCTCGGATAACAGAAGCAATACTGAGGAGGAACTGGATGTTAAAAAAATCGCTATTTTCTATTTTACTTTTATTAATCGCTTTAATATTGGCATCCTGCCAGTCTCCATTCCGTAAACCTATAGAGCAAGCCCCCATTCAGGAGCCGGTTCCTGGACCAACCGCTGTTAACCCAAACGATGTTCCGATGGAGCCGGGTAAATTCTACAGAATGGGAGATCCCAAACAACGCTTTATCGCCTTAACTTTTGATGATGGCCCTGAGTCTAAATGGACGCCGCGGATTTTGGATATACTGCGGGATAAGCAGATAAAAGCTACCTTTTTTGTTATTGGGCGAGAACTTGACAAGTACCCGGATATTGGCCAGCGAATGATAGCTGAAGGCCACGTAATCGGTAACCATACCTATCATCATGTCAATTTAAATAATGTTTCACCCGATCAAATGGCGGCCGAAATAGACCAAGGAGCCAGCGCCATCGCCAAGCTTACGGGAATGAAGCCCAAGCTTTTTCGCCCGCCATTCGGAGCACAGAATCCCAAAGTAGTTGAAGTCGCAAACAACAAAGGTTCCTTCGTTATTCTTTGGTCTGTAGACACTGAAGATTGGCGTGGCTTGGATGCACAGACTATAAGGGCTAGGGTTGTCCCAATTGTAAAAAATGGCGACATTATTCTACAGCATAATGGTGAAGGGCCTAATCTTGAAGGAACTGTAACAATATTACCGACCTTAATTGACGAACTAAAAGCCAGAGGCTATACCTTCGTTACTATACCGCAAATACTTAATATCCCTGGATTTGAATAAGTTTACATTGCACGTTATCTTGACATTGGGGCTGAAACATCAGCCTCTCTTATTTTTATAAAAGCGACCTTTTTTCTGTAAACACTAACCTAAGCAGAGTTACCCCTATCGTTGAGAATCCGTAACTTCAAACAAAGTGGAGATATTTAGCAACAGCAGAATCAGCCAGTACCACGCCGCAGAAAAGTGGCTTCCGACAGCGTATTAGGAAGTTAGACTTTGCCAACAAACCTAGAACTTAACTTTGTTTTTTTGTTCCGCATTCGCCGCAAAACTTGGCGCCATTTCCCATTTTAGCGCCGCAGTTTTCACAAAAAACTGCTGTCTCTATCTTAGCTCCGCATTCCGGACAAAATTTAGCTTTAGACGCTAAAGGCGCCTCACATTTGGGACAACTGGCCCTTATGTTCTCCCGCCAGTTTTCTTGGCTAAGCTTTTTATCTTCCTCAGCCATCGCCGCATGAGCCCATATTTCTTCTACCGAACGGTTTGCCTGCGCAGCTGACATTTCTACTGCCAAATCAGGCGCACAACCTTTGCAAAGTCCTTTTGTCGTATTCCAGCAAGTTTCCCGGCACACCCAAGCTGAACAACGCGGACATTTGGCAAACTCCGGCTTAATTTCGTTAATTGCTTCTTCAAAAGCTTCATCATGGGCCCTTTTCCAAGAAGCAGATCTCACCCGGTCACCAATATCGGCTGCCCGGCCAAATAAACCGCCAAATAAACTGCCTGCCGCGTCTAATACGCCGGAGACAGTACCGATAACCGAAGGTTTAAACTGTGTCCGATAACCTGTGCCGCAGCGGTCACAAGAAAACTCAAATTGAAAACCACGGTTTGTACTTAAATCAGAATAGTTACGAACAAATATTATCTTATCGCTCATATT
>JAAYSF010000039.1 GCA_012523975.1 Veillonellaceae bacterium | reverse complement strand
TACCCGATACGGCATTGCCTGTGTCGGGTATTTTTATTAGCAAAAAATATTTTTGGATTTTAAAGGAAATATTTCAATAAACCATAATTTGTGATAAAATATAGCAAATTTAAGTTAAACCCCTAGATGCGCGAAGAGGTATGCTCCTAGGAGGTAGCAGTATGTCAACATATAATCCAAAGGCTCTATACATCCGTAAGCCAATTCGAAAAGCACTCGAAAAGGTTTGGGAATATCCTTTAACTGTTATAGAAGCCCCGATGGGCTACGGCAAAACAACGGCTGTAAGAGAATATTTAAAAAACTGTAAAGCTAAAGTTTTATGGCAAACGGTAGCAGACGACTCAATAAGTGGATTTTGGAACGGTTTTTGTCGTTTAATCGCCAAGCTCAATAATCAATGTGCAATTAGTCTGATTGATTTGGGCGCGCCTACTAGCAGTATTTGCAGGGAAGAATCCTTGGACCTTATTACTGGGCTAGTCTTTTCCCGCAAGACGGTAATTGTTATAGACGATTACCATCTATTGTCATGCGAAAGTATTGATAAGTTTTTTGAATGTCTAATAAAAAAGGCTCATCCTAATCTGCATATCATAGTAATTTCCCGAGAGATGTTTAGTGAAAATACTGCAGAACTGATGCTCAAAGGCTATTGCTATTTAATTGATAAGCGTAATTTTGAGTTTACTCAAGATGAAATTATTGAATATTATAAGCTTTGCGGTGTACAGCTAAAGCAACAGGAAGCATCCGCGCTCTATGCTTATACCGAAGGCTGGGTCAGCGCCTTATATCTTTGCATGTTAAGTATTATGCAGGAAGGGCGGATTGAGTGTCAGGCCACTCTTCATGAACTTATTGAAAAGGTCGTTTATCGTAATTGCTCTCCGGAGTTAAAGGCTTTTTTGGAAGTTGTGTGTATCTTTGACAGCTTTAGCTTAAAGCAGGCTAAAGCCATGTGGAATAAGGATAATGCCGAGGTTTTGTTATGCCAGCTTGTCGCTAAAAATGCCTTTACAACATATGATAATGTTAGCAAGACCTATCAGATTCATAATGTTTTTACCAGTTTTCTGCGGGACTTACTGGATAGGCAAGAGGAGAAGAAGCAGCGATCGATTTATGCGATGGCGGGAGAATGGTATTTAAGTGTTCGTGATTATATAAACGCTATGCATTATTTTTATAAAGCCGCTGATTTTGACAAGCTATTAACGGTATTTGAGCTTGATAGAGGCGAAAGTATTAATAATAGCCATAGAGAAATGTTGCTTAGATATTTTGCCGAATGCCCAACGGCAATAAAAAGACAACATCCGCTGGCGGTTTTGTTTTATGTTTCAAAGTTATTTTTGTTTAATGAAAAAGAGTTATATACCGTACAGTACAAGGAGCTTATTGAGGATATCGGCAGTATTCAGGACGAAGAAAAAAGGAACTGGCTATTGGGAGAACTGGCATTTTCAAATATGTTTACAAGATATAATGATTTAAATGCTATGGCCGAACAGGCTTCCCAAGCCAGTCAATTATTGAAAGGCCCTTCCCGGATTTTCAATAGTAATTCTGCCTGGAACTTTGGTGCGCCGTCTATACTCTATCTATTTTATCGCTGCAGCGGCGAACTTGAGAAACAAGCACAGCAGATTATGGAGCTTATCCATCGTTATTGTCAGATAACAGCCGGTCATGGAGCGGGCGGCGATTATGTTATGCAGGCAGAGCGTTATTATTATTGCGGAGACTTTGAAAACGCTGAAATTAACAATCATAAAGCGATGTATATAGCAGGCTGCCATCAGCAGCTGGGTATCATGCTTTGTGCAATGTTTCTGCAAATCCGGCTGGCTTTGATTAAGGGAGATTTATCTTCGGCCTTGGATGTTTTGCAGCAGATGCGGTCAGAAGTTAAGAAAAATAGAAAGTATATGTATGTCGATCTGGTGGATATGTGTGAAGGGTATATATATTCATGCCTTGGTCAAGCATATAAGATTCCCAATTGGATTTTGCATGGCCAGTTACAGGAAAGCCGGCTGCATTATCCTTGTTATGCCTTTTTTAACATTATCTATGGCAGAGGGTTATTGCTGAAAGGTGAATATACAAAACTGCTTGGCATTGCTACACAGTTTATTAGTATTGCCAGCGTTTTTCCTCATCTATTAGGGCATGTGTATACTTATATCTATATGGCGGCAGCCCACTATCGACTAAATCATTACCAGGAAGGGCAAGCAGCACTTAAAAAAGCAATTGATATTGCGGCTCCCGATCAATTAATTATGCCTTTTGTTGAAAATGGGGACTACATCAGCAATATTCTTATCGATTTAGCGCAAGACGGCAATTGTGTCGAATTTATTGGTCATGTCAGAAAAGTTTATGCTTCTGTAAGTAAGAACGTAGAAGGAATGATAGCAAACATCGAGCAACACTTCGGTATCACTAGGCTTACGGCAAGAGAACTGGAAATTGCTGAACTTGTAGCCCAGGGATTATCCAATCACATTATTGCCACCAAGCTTAGTATCGCCGAAGTAACTGTTAAAAAGGCTCTCCAGAAAATATACGCTAAATTAGGCATTGGCAGCCGGGCAGTTCTTGTACGACTATTTACTGAGCAAAAAAAAGGGTGAAACTGGGAAAAGTATACTTTTGGATAGTATTCTGAAACAACTATTTGACTTTATTATAAAGTTAGCTAGTTGTTTCTTTTTTTTTGAATTATTCCAACTAATCAACATTGGCCAAAATGGAGACGAAAGGAATGCTTAAAATGAAAATATTAAGAGTTGTGCCTGACAATAGGCAGTATATTACGGCTTATTTTGACAACAATCATTCGATAAAAATTGATATGAAAGACAAGCTGCAAACGGCTCGTTTTTCCAACCTGAGAAATATGGAATTGTTCATGGCGCCAAAAACTGATGGTCGGGCTATTTTGTGGTCGGGCGGGATTTCGATAGGTATCAGCGAGCTAATGGAAATGGCTAGCAGGTAGATTGTGTCGTACTGGAAGGACTTTAATGTATGGTGAGGAGGAGAAAAGAAAATGGCTGGTATTCAAAGATCGTGGCGGCGTGCCTGGGGACGGGACAAGCCTGTTTGGCAGAAAACAGCGCCGATTAATATAAGACGCCGTGGGCCAAAGAAGGCTAGCGGCAAAGTTGTTGCCGACATTTCAGCCAAACGGAAGAGTTTGGCTAAACAGGTTGCTGCAAGTGTGGCCGTATTGCAATTGCTTAGCAATATAGGCCTTGGCAGTGCGTATGCCAGCAATATCACCATTGATAACAGAACAGCCACCCAAGTCGACATAAACGGCAACATTACTAATATTCATACCAATACCTTTAGTTCCAATGGCAAAAACGCTTTTAATTCCTTCAAAGATTTTTCAGTGTCGCAGGGAGATATTGTAAACCTGCACTTTTCAAATTTGGCCAATACTATGACGGCCGATAATCTGCTTAATTATGTAACCGGCGGAAACGCCTCAAATATTGATGGTATGCTCAACGGGATAAAAAACGGTCAAATTGGCGGCAATGTATATCTGCTTAACCCTAGCGGGATTATGGTTGGGTCTACCGGCGTAGTTAATGTGGGGAATTTAACATTTAGTACTTCAAGCATTGGAAAGCAAATAGATACCGAAAAGTCGATTGCAAGCATTCTGGAAGGTTCAGCCAGCGGCGATATCACTATCCAGGGAAAAATCAATACCGTAACCGGGGCAACGCTGCTGGGCAATACAGTGAAAAACAGTGGTGTTATTCAGACCGGCGCAGCGTTTACCCATGATTCAAGTGTCGTGGACTTCTCTGATATCGTAAATGCAAATGATTTGCAATATGGAACAAAGCTAGCTGTCGAAAACGGCAATATCGTTATTACGGCAGATGACAATTTTGAAAATTCGGGGACTATCAGCGCTCACTCGACTTCAGGCAGTGATGCGGTCCGAATTACTGCTCCTTCAGTCAAGCTGGGCGGCAATATCCTGACCGGCGGGGCGAGTCTTGAGGTCAAAGCCACAGACAGTATTAAAGTTGATAATGCTTTGCTGTCAACGCGGCAGGTTGCTGAGGACAGCACTTTAGAGAATATAAAAAACGGTACGGCAACCGGCGTAGGTAAGGCGGGGAATGTAAGTCTGGCCGTCAATCACACAACGTACAAAGATAAAGCTGATATTAATATAAATAAGTCAGTTATTGATGCTGCCGGAACGGGCGCAGCCGATACCGGCGGCGATGTATCAATTATTGCCTCCAGTCAGGACAAGCTGTTTGCCTGGGCCATGACGGGGCCGGATGCAACTGTAACGGTAAAAGAGGCAGCTATTAAAGGCAACAATATCAGCCTCCAAGCAATCGCTAAAAATGATGCTGCCGATAGCCCGACCTTTGATGAACTGGAGGATGTTAATGATGCTAAGAACAATGATTCTTTGGACGACTTAAAAAACAGCGGCAGCAGTATCGGTGATACACTGGTAAGCACCTTGGGTAATTTGCGGGTTGGTGCGTCGGTCAGTAATGTTCATGCCAAAGCCGAAGTAACACTTGATGACAAGGCAAAACTTGTGGCCGACAAGGATGTGCAGGTCAGCACGGCGGCAACATCGGCAGTCGAGTCGATGCTGTTCTCAGTTTTCGGGGGAGCAGGAGTTGCTATTTCCGATGCGCAAGCGTTAACTACTGTCAAGAGCGGCGCTGAAATTATCGCCGGCAATAATGTTGATGTATCGGCCGCAACCAAGAACAAGATAACTATGAGCACCAAGGCTATACCAGTTGTAGCAGGTTTGACGCCGCTCAATATGCTGGTAACCTATGCCGATATGAAGTCCAATGCTTCGGCAGTAACCGAGGCGGGATCAAGCGTTGATGCCGGAGGAGCATTAAACGTGACGGCCGGCAGTGTAAAGGATATGACTGTTTCGGCCTCGGCCTCGGCGGCCGGCGGGTATTTTTCGGCAGGTGTTGCTATTAATAAATCGGACGTGAACGCTACTGCTGAAATTGCCGGCAATGTTGATGCCGGTAAGGTTGCAGTTGATGCTAAGGTTGACACCCTGAATAACAATACTTGGTCTGAGGCCAGTGTGGGTGACGGCGAACCAGGTTCAGGACTTGATTTAGCGGTTGATTGGATATCAAATTCGTTTGGCGTTTGGGTAAAAGATAAGTTAGGATTAGGCAAACCGCCTAAAAAAGTGCCGCCGTCAGTCGGAATTACGGGGGCAATCGCTGTTACGCTGTCTGAAGACGATGCCACTGCCAAAATTACCAGTAAAGGAACGAATGCGGTTAAGTCTCAGGGCGACATATCGGTAACTTCGGAAGTAACCGATATTATAAGAACAGCGGCCATTGCTCAGCAAAAGCAGCGGGAAGAGAATAATGTCCTAAACCATCCGACCGATGCCAATAAAAAAGCGGCCGGTGTTTCGGCTGCTGTCATTTACGGTCAATATAATAACACTGCCGATGCCTATATCGGCGACAATGCCATAGTAGATACCAAGCAGAAACTGACCATTGACTCCAATGTTAAAATTCCGTTTGAAAACAACTGGAAAGATTTCGACAAGCTTACAACAAATCTCTCCAATGCCTTTCTGAGTTCTAACCTGGGTCTGGACAAGGCCATGTTCACCAGCTGGGCGCAAGCCAGCAGTAACGGTGATAAAGGCACCGGATCGGCCTCAGTAGATATTATGAATTTTAATAACAAGAGCAATGCCTATATCGGCAAAGGCGCAATGATTAACCAGGATGATACATTTAACAGTGACCATGGGAAAAATGACGTAAGTGTAACAGCTAAGACCGATATTGCCACGCTTGATCTTTCCGGCATGCTAAAAACCCCGCTTGATGATTTAATCCAGGCGGCCCGAGACAAAACTGATCCCATGCTGAGCGCCTTTGGCAATACCAGCGGCGGAACGGGTGTTGGCGGGTCAGTACTGGTCACTTTAGAAGACAATACAACTAAAGCGTATATTGATGAAGGCGCTAAAGTAAAAGCTAATGATTTAACGGTTGATGCTGATACCACTGTAAAAAATATTTCACTTGGAGCGGCCGGCGGTAAGGCGGCGGATATCGGGTTTAATGGCACGGCTACTGCAAATATCATTAATAATACTACCTATGCACAAGTTATCGATGCTGATGATATTACAGCTGCAGGTGATATAACCATCGATGCTGCTGACAATATCTATAATATCGACGCCGCCGGCGGGGTAACCGAGAGCAGCAGTGTCGGGGTCGGCGTTTCCATCGCGTATAACGATATTTCGCGGGATACTAAGGCTTCGGTTAGCGGAAATCTTACCGCCGGCGATAGCCTTAATGTCACTGCCGAAAATACTGGTGGCATTGCTACCGTGTCGCTGGCCGGCAGTGTTACGGCCGATAAACCGCCGGAGCCCAAACCTAACGAAGAAGATAAGGATCCGATTGAATTTATCCGCTATTTATTTGCGGAGGAGGATGCTTCAGACGCCTCTAATCCGCTCGCCAAGATTGAAAGTGAGCTGCCTGATCTTGCTTCTAAGGATACTGGCGGGGATAAGCCGCAATCTGGAATTAGCACGGCCGGCAATGTTTCAATTAATATTACTGATGAAAAAGCGGTAGCTTTTGTTGGCGGTGAAACAGCCGGCAAAGTCAAGGCGAAAACCAGCAACATTGAGGCCAAAAATGATTCCGGAATCTATGCGCTATCCGGCGCTGTCGCAATTGCCGCCAATGCCGATCCCAACTCCAAAGGGCTGGCGGGCGCCTTTATGCTCAATAAAGTAAATGAAACTACCGAGGCCTATGTCAAGAATGCCTCGCTTGAAGTAACAGGAACTGCCTCAGGGGAAGGTTTAGCTTTAAAAGCCACGAACGATGCTGATATCGTCAGTATTGCGGCCAGCGGCGGGGTTGCGCCAAGCGGCAAAGCCATTGCCGGTCAGGTTAGTCTAAATATGATGGACAATACAACTGCGGCCTATGTCGATAATGCAGTGATAACAACGGCCAATGATATGACGGCAGTTGCAAAGGACAGCGCTGATATTATCGCGGTGGGCGGCGCTGTGGCCTATGGCGGCGCTGCGGGATTCGGGGCCTCGATTGCCGCAAACTTGATGGACAATACTACCGAAGCCTATATTAATAATTCGAAAGTTGTCGGTACAAGTAATGATAGCGATATTAGTGTAACGGCTGAAGAGGAGAGTGTAATCACAGCAGTAACCGCCGCTGTCGGTGCAAGTCGCGGTTCCATGGCCGGAGCTTTCTCAGCATCAGGAAACGCCCTAAAGAATACGACAAAAGCGTATATTTCCGGCGGTAAGGCGGAAAGTGCAGCAGTTGATACCAAAGGCAGCGTAGCCGTTGCTGCTAGCGACACCGCTGCCGTGACTTCGATAGCCGGTGCCGGGGCAGTGGCTGCCGGCGGCAGCGGCGTTGGGATTGGAGCTTCAACATCGGTATTGGTAACTAATAATGTTGTCAGTGCCGCTATCGGCGACAATACTCAAATTACGGCGCTGGGGCAAAATGCCGGCATTGCAGTTGACGGGATAACAACTGCCGGGCTGGCAGTATCGGCAAAATCCGAGCAAGAAGTAGAGACAATTGCCGCCGGCGGCGCGGGCGGCGGCAATGCCGGTATTGCCGGTTCAGCCGTAGTTAATGTTCTGGATCACCAAAATAAGGCGTATATCGGCAAAAACTCAGTTATTAACGGCAACAATACAGGGGCGGGTGCGGCGCAAAGTATCAGGGTGGCTGCAGCCAATACCACCAATGTTACCGGTTTGGCCGGGGCTTTGGCTATCGGCAAAACAGCCGGCGTTGGCGCAGGTGTCAGCACCGAAGTAATTACAACCGATACAGAGGCTTATATTGATACCGGCGCTGATGTCAAGGCCAAGAATAATGTCATTGTGAGGGCGGATTCACAGGAAAATATAAATTCTTATGCCGGCGGAGCAGCTGGCGGCAACAGCGCCGGCATTGCCGGGGCGGCCAATATTCATATAATGAAAACGGATACAGCCGCCTATATCGGCCGAGCCGGTGATACCGATAAGACTCATGCTAATGTAACTGCTGACGGTAATGTGGCGGTAATAGCTAAAGATGACAGTACGATAAATCTTATCGCCGGTTCGGCGGCCTACGGCGGTAATGCCGGTATTGGCGCGTCAGTTGATACAAATGTTGTAACGAAAAATACCGCCGCCTATCTCGGTGATTACGCTGTAGTAGAGGCAAATGGTCAGGGGGCCGGCGTAGATGTAGAGAATGGTACTTTTACTGTCAGTTATGAAGATTACGGCCAAGACAGTTTTAAAGCACCAACCGTTTCGACGAACGGCAATGGCAGTATTGATGACCGTGCTATTACCAAGGAGCGAAAAGCAGATGCCGCAGCGACTGCCGTTAAGGGGGTTGCAGTTTCCGCAACCAGCCAGAATACAATTAGAAGTGTAGCGGTCGGGGCGAGTGCTTCCGGCAAAGTGGCGGTGACCGGTTCAGCAAGTGTAAACGTAGTCGATAATACAACTGCCGCGTCTATCGGCAAAAATGCCGCAGTAAACCAGAGCGGCGGAACTGACAGTCAGTCGGTATTGGTTGCAGCCGGCAGTGATTACTTTAATCTTGGCATAGGTGGAGCCGGCGCTGCCGGTATTGGTGCGGCCGGCGTTGGTGCCGGTGCCGACGTGGCCATTCTGAATAATACAACTAAAGCCTACATTGATAACGGCGCTAAGGTAGCGGCGAAAAAAGATATTGACGTTAAAGCTGCGGCGAAGGAAGAAGCCATATCGGTTGCTGCTGCGCTTGGGGCCAGTGGTGAAGTCGGAGTGGCCGGAGCGGTAGGCGCTAATATAATAACAAATGAAACCAAGGCCTATATCGGCGATCAAGCTGTGGTTGAAGCCAAAAACAATCTTGCGGTCAACGCTCAGGACGATACTAGTGTAATCAGCGTGGCCGGCGGAGCCGGCATTGGTATAGGCACCGCCGGAGTCGGCGGTTCTGTCAGCGCGACAGTAATCAATAAAGATACGGCAGCTTATATTGGCGATAGTGCAACTGTGGACGCCGGCGCCCAATCCAGTGACGACAGGCTTGAAGTTTATACCGGAGAATATGACGGCAGCGGCAATAGGAAGAAAAGTAAAATAAGTGGAATGTCGGTCTTGGCGCAAAGCAGTGAAAAAATTACTGATGTTGTCGCCAGCGGGGGCGGCGGTCTTTATGCCGGCGTAGCCGGTTCGGCAGCTGTTAATATTGATAAATCCACGACACAGGCATACATTGCTGAAAATGCAAAAATCAATACCTTAGATCAAGCTGCTGCCGGGGCTAAACAGAGTGTAAACGTAGCAGCGGTTAACGATGTTTCCATCTTGTCGGTTAGCGGGGCGGCCGGCGGTGGGGCAGTAGGCGTGAGCGGCGGGGTTGATATCGGCATTGTGCAGAGCGACACTGCCGCATACCTTGGCAATAACGCTCAACTTAACGCAAAAGACAACTTTGCCCTTACAGCGCTTGCTGATAAAGATATTTCAAGTAATGTGGCCAGTCTATCCGGCGGCGGTGTCGGTGTGGCCGGCAGTGTTTCGGTATACGCTTTAGGCACTAACCTTAGCAGCGACGCGCAAAGCAGTTTAACCGCTAAGAAAGACAGCGCCGATGCTAAAAACCCCAATGAAGATAATGTCCAAGGCTATGTAGACGGTCAGCTCAGAACCGATAAATACAGTAAGCTAATGCAATCCTATGATAATGAAAATGCTCATGAGGCGGCGTCTGTATTGAGCCAAAGACAGCAAACCATTAATCTTACCCAAGCAGTAGAAAATACTACAGCAGTGCCAGGGGGCACGGCTGCTTTTACCGGCACTAATGCCAAAATAAATGTCGGTAAAAACCTTGCTGTTAACGCCGCGGACAATCTGACTTTCAACAGCAAGGTGGGGGCGGCAGCGCTGGCCGGAGTGGCGGTTGGCGGTGCTGTAAGTGTGGTGGCGGCTGATAACAGGGCCGATGCACATGTAGGCAGCGGAACAGAAATTACTGCCGGGCAGGACGTTTTGATAAATGGCAGTTTGAGCACAGGTTTTGATGTAAAAGCGCTGGCCGGATCGGCAGGTATGAGCACTGCTTTGGCCGGGTCGGGTGTTTTCATAAAAGATGACAGCGCGGCTGCCGCTTATCTTGATAATATAGCCAAACTTACAGCAGCCAATCTTAGTGTCAACGCGACCGGCGCTCACAATTTGAAAGGGCAGGCGATAGGCGGAGCTGCAGCTTACATCGGTTTGGCTTTATCAGGTGCAGTAGTAAACGGTACGGTAGACGGTGACACTACCGCTTATCTGGGCAATGCTACAGCTAACAACGATAATACTATTTTAGTCAGTGGTAATATTGATATTTCCGCAGACACTGATACCAACTTAACTGGCGATGTTATTGCGCCGGCAGTCGGTTCTTTCGCCGGCGGTGCCGGTGTCGTTAACATGAAGGATTCCAGTAATACCAAAGCCTTTATTGGTCCCAATATGGCCATTCAACAAGCAGATGCAATAAATATTTCGGCGGAATCTACGCCGAAAGTAACGGCTGATGCGACTGTCATCAGCGGTGGTATTGGCGCATTAGGCGCATCGATTGCTATTGCCGAGTCCTCGGGCGGCAGTGAAGCATTTGTGGGCGAGGGCGTAGAAATCGGACAAGAAAGCGGTAAAACGGTTGGTTCTTTAACAATAAGAGCTAAACAATCAAGACAAGGAAATGCTGAGAATGCTGCAGCAACGGCTCGTGGCGGTGCTGTTGGCGGAATCGCCGCCCAAGGAATTGTTACGTCGGCCAAAGTCAACCCGGAGGTTAAGGCTTATACCGGTCAAGATGCAAAAATTTCAACTACCGGCCAAGTCTTGATTAATGCCAACGCTAACCCAAAGGGCAAGGCTAACTCAACAGGTATTAATGCCGGCGGTGTCGCTGTTGGGGCGTCGACAGCCATTACCGAAATTACGCCGGTAATTTCGGCAGCGGTTGGACGAAACAATACACTGACTGCTG
This sequence comes from Veillonellaceae bacterium, assembly GCA_012523975.1. NCBI lineage: Bacteria > Bacillati > Bacillota > Negativicutes > Veillonellales > Veillonellaceae > Veillonellaceae bacterium. Next base: position 34,777 of record JAAYSF010000039.1, on the reverse strand, counting down.
ATAGTCTTACGGTAGAGGCACAGTTATTGCGTCAGCCTGACAGAAATACCGGTGAGGCAGTGGCCATTGCCGCAGGCGGCGGACTTCTGGTAGGAGTCAATGCTACGGTCAGCAAGACAAACCTTGCGGCTGATGTTACTGGCTCAGTCGGCCAGAACAGTAAGCTTACAGTCACTAATGCGGTGAATGTTAAAGCCAACGCCGATACCAAGCAAGACAGCAAGGCAACAGCAGTTGCGGCCGGTTATTACGCCGCAGGCGCTAACGCGGCCAGCGCTTCCTCAAATAATAATGTAACAGCTTATTTCGACAAAGACGTAACAATCAACGGCGGCAAAGATTCTTACAATCAGCAGCTTAAGAGCGGTATTGTCAGTGTAACGGCAACAGGTAAAGATGATAACTTTGCCGAAGCGAAAACCGGCGTGGGCGGTGTATTGGCAGGTTCGGCAGCAGTGGTGACGACTAATACCAAAGGTACAACCAAGGCTTATATTGATGAAGCGGCTCAAATTTCGGCAGACGGTCTGAATGTTAATGCAATGCATACAGCATTGTTCAACGGCAAGGCCGACAGTACATATGCATCTGCTGTCGGGGCCAGCGGGGTAGTAGTAAACCATACTGTTGATACTGATGTTCTGGTTGATGTCGGTAAAGCTGATATAACGACAGACCATGATGTCAACCTGCGGGCTGAGAATATATCCCGTAAAGATTGGTTAGGCGCAGGAAACGGCGATGATGCGGCGTGGAATATTTCGGCTGCGGGCGGCGGGGCGATATCCGGCGCGGCAGTGGCAGAACGGGTCAATGTTAAACACGATACGGCCGTAACTGTAGGAACAGGAGCGAGCATAACTGCCGGAACCGATACAAGCAAGGGTTCATTTGCCGCAGATGCCAGCAGTGATATTACAGTCCATGATAAAGCCCGTATTAATACCGGGGGAGCAATAAGCGCGGCAGTAGTCGACAGTCGAATTAACGCAGAAGCCGATACCAAAGTTACCATTGGCGATACAGCTCAGATTTATAGTAAAAACGGAACAATTAAAGCAGGCACTAAAGGCAGCGCCGATTTGGATAACCGTGTGGCTGTTGATGTATACGGCGCGGCAGGGGCACCGGCCGGCACAGCTTATAGTAATTATAACGGCAACAATACTGTGACTATTAAGCCAAATGCCGGATTAACAACTGATGACGACGATATAGTATTGGCAGCAGGCCAGGATACAACAGGCAATGTTGGTACAATCAGGGCTAATGCCGCAGTGAACTTATGGAATAAGACGGTTTTTCCGATTAATTCAAAGCCAAATCCGCAAGCAAATGTAACTAGCAATAGCAGTCTTAACATTCAGAAAGACTCAGTTATCGGCAGCGGCCAGGATGTTTATCTTACAGCCGACAAAGGCAAGATTAGCGCGACGTACACCGGTGTCGGCAAGGACCTTTATCGTGAAGCCTTGGCTGAGTTGGGCAGCGCAATCAGCGAGCTATTCGGCGGCGGCGAAGTAAACTTAGACATTAGAGGCGGCTCCAGTTCGGTCAAAGGCACAGCCAATGTCGTTGTTAACGGCAAGGTTGAGACTGGGATTAGAAGGGTGCATGAGCTTACTTTTGGCGGCAGTTATCAAGAATATACCGATGGCGACGGCATCAAGCGCTGGCGCTGGGTTGTAGATCCGGCGACCATTGCCGGTGAAGGCAAGACTCATACAACTGAACATAGCAAGGCTATTGCCGAAAGTATGACTGACCGGATGAATCAATTATATAAACTAAAAGCTGCTTATGCGGGTGATCCAGCCGCTACCGGCGCATATGATGCCGAAATCCTCTTTCTGCAGGAAAAAATGGTAGCCATGGGTTTAGCTTCATGGAATACCGTCGGCGGCAAAAAAGTCTTTGTTCCAGGGCTTAGCGCCGGCACAGGGGCGCTAAGCCCGAAAGCAGAGGCTGAGGCTTCGCTGACTGAGATGCAAGGTTATAAGACATCAGTCGACGCAGCCGTGGCAGTGCAACCGTCGATTATAGAAACTGCTGAAAAGTACCGCGATTTGGTGCAGGCTCGGGATACGGCCAACAATGACCTTACCGGATATATCAACGATATAAGTAACTTTACTGCGGAGCAAATACCGTCAGATAGAGCTGACGCCGAATACAAAAAGTCGCAATTGCCGGCAGGAAATCCTCTGATTGCTAAATATGAGCAGGCGATAGAGTACTATGATGCTTTGGCAGAGGCTAAAGCCGCTATTACAAATGAGAATAGTAACTGGAACCCTGATATTGACTTTGCGACCGTCCAGGCCGCATATGACACCGAGAAAGGCAAACTAACAGAATTAACTGACCAACAGACAAAACTTGCTCTAAGTATTGCCGATCTTGAAACATTGCTTAGTCTCCCAGCTTCCGATCCTAATGCGTTATCGGACAAAGCTCCGACTGGCCCGACCGCTGATTTTATTACTGTTAACCCGATTACAGCTAAATTGGGCGATATAAAAGTAAAAGCTGATAATCTTACAGGCAGCGGGACACTATTTGCTCCCGGCGATGCCAAGATTACCATTACCAACAACAGTCCGGCGTTTCTGACTGTTAATAATCTGATTGTCCGGGATGGCGGGTCGATTTTGTTTAACGGCGCTTCTGTAAAAAATAATGATGCAATTAATGCATTTAATACCGGTAAATCCGGCGCGAATTTCGACGTTACAACCAAAGCCGATACAGATAAGCCAGCTATTACCATAACCAGTACTTTTGATCCTAATGCGCCTGCCAATAAGAAACCGCTATATAATGCCAAGGGCGAAATTCAAGGATCAGTCGCGCTTGGCGTTGCGCCCGACATTACTCTGGCTCAAGGCAGCGTGATATCAAATGTCAACGGTCCGGTCACAATACATAGCGCTTACGGCAGTATCTATGCCAATGGCTCCATCAACGCGGGTACCGTCGATATTAAAGCCAATAATGGTGACTTTGTCCAGAGCTATGTTGATGGCTTTAACCATATTGGGGGCGATCCGGAAAAGCTCTATAACGACAAAGATAAACATAATGGTCTGCGCCCGGGCGGTATCACAGCCAATGGCAATATCTTCATCAGTGCCCGCTACCTTAATATCAACGGTCTCATCAAAAGCGGCATCGCTGATTGGGACTTGCAGCTTGATAGTGATGTGAAAGTTTTGGTCAATGATCAAGCAAAGACCTTAACTGAAGCGCGGGAGGATTATCGTAATAATGGCGGTACGGGTTTTTACAAGCTAGCGCCTGATCCGGTTTCCGGTTATCCCGGTAATATTGCCGAAGCCGGCTATGTCAGTTATGATGCCGGTAATGACAGATTTGAAATCAGCGGCGTCGAAGTGCATGGCGGCTATGTCCAACTGTACGGGCAGATTATAAACACCGCCTGGGACGGCGCGAATACCGGCAAAGTCCAGGCTCTCGATGGCTATGGAAAAATTACAATCACCAATAATTCCGGTAAGGATATCATGCTTAACAATCTTAATACCGGTGAAGGCACAGCAGGCATTATCGATATTACCGACATTCAAGATAGCGCCGGAACGGCAATTCATACCCGCTATACAAGTACCCGGGGAGAGGTTAAAGTTGAGCGGAACGGAGAAGCTGTAGAACCAAACATTATCAGCACAGAAAATGATCGCTCTACTTTGAACTATAATCCCAAAAGCGGTCTGTACTATAACTGGACGACAGGACAGGACTATTCTGTTACTCAGAACTACCATTTTGAATCAAAGGATGTTTTCGGCTATACCTATAAATCGGGAGAAACACCAAAGGGCAAGCCTACTAGCAGCAATCCCGGGGTGCCGACCCCTCTAGCCAACGGTATTTATTTGTCAAACGGCAGACCATTTACTGCTTCGGGTAATCCCTACTATGCTACCAATAAAAAAACCATAGACACAGGGAAGGGTGAGTACCATCTAATTAAAGAAAGGACGACCCGGGACTGGTATACGGTTGGTATAACCGGTACCTACCATCAGGATTATTCGATTACCACGCCGAAAAAGGATATTAGAACCTATTCAGTTAAGGCTGATAACCCTATCGGCATCGAATTTTTTGGCTATGATAGCGGAGAGGTTAACGTTGGCGGCACTAATACAGGCAATATACGGCTAAAAGGTGCTATCAGCAACAAGGAAGGCGTTACCAGCATAGCGGCCACTCAAGATATTATCCAAAGTGACAGTTCCGCCCTGATAACCACCGAACTCCTTGACCTCAGGGCCGACGGCAATATAGGCAGCAGCGCCCAAAACGTCAGAGCCATCATCGGCGATACTCTCAATGCTGTTTCTGCCGCCGGCGATGTAAATGTCACCCAAGTACTTGGCAATCTTAATTTAGGTACCGTCACCGCCGATACAGGCACGCTTCGTCTTGTTGCTGACGGCAGCATCGCCAATGCGGCTAGTTCAGATGTGCGCGGCCAACGGGTTGAACTGACCAGCAATAATGGTTCAATAGGCGATGCGAGTACCCCGCTAATAATTAGAACCGGAACGACAGACAAATATCTAGACGCCGATTACGGTCTTAAAGCCTCGGCGCTAAATGACATTAATATTTCTAACCAGGCGTGGGACGGTAAGAATCTGGCCGGCGATTTGCTTATTGACACTGTCGAGTCAAGAACGGGTAATGTTACGCTGACAACTCCAGGTAGAATGATTGATAATAATACCGAAGAGCAAATTGATACCCGGACTTGGAAGAAATTGACCGACTACTGGGATTCGCTGCAACTGCGGGCGGGTGAGGCCTCTAATGCGCAGAAGCAAGCCCAGACCATTTCCAGCTACGTCAATGGTAAAAATGCTGACTATCAGACCTATTGGCAGTTAAAGGACCATATTGTTAACGGTCAGTATATATGCACCGATGCTGAGCAAGCAGCTTTAAGTGCGCAAAACGTAAATCCGGACGATTTTGCCGCCAGCCAAACAGCAAAATACCGGCAGCTTGATGCCCAAGGCGTTGGGAATTGGAACGACGGTAAATACGATGCTGACTTTGCCTATTCAATAACTAAAGCCGAGCGGGACAGCTTGTTAAAAGGCGCAAGCTGGACTGATCGTGAACTGGCCATTTCTTTAGCGCCCGGCGCGCTTAAACAGCTTACCGATACTAATCCGATTATTAAAGCTCCCAATGTAAAGGGCAAGGATGTTACTTTGGCTGCCGGGAAAGGGATTGGCTCTAACATAGCCCTGCCGGCAATCGACGCTAAGCTTACGCCGGACAAATTAACACAAGAGCAAAAGGTGGCACTGGCTGCGGCCGAACGAGCTGATTTGGTTTTGGACAATGTTAATAACGTTATTACCGTCACTCAGCGCAAGCCGATCAATATTGAGACAACCGGGGTGTTAAATGCAGTGGCCGGTGACTATGCCTACCTTGGTTCGGAAAAAGATGTACGGCTTGACCAGATTAGTGCCGGAACAGATGTCAGGCTTAAAGTTGGTGGGAGCATTTTAAATGGTGCTGCCGGCAACGCCAATATTATTGGGCAGAACGTCATTTTAGAGGCTGCCGACGGAACTATCGGCACTGAGACTGCTTTCCTGCAGCTGAACCAGGACGGAACGCTAACCGCTAGGGCGGCAAAAGATATCTTCCTGCGGAAAGATGGCGATATCAAACTTGATACTTTGTACTCGCTGGAAAATATCAGTCTTGATACAGACGGTAGTATTCAGTCAGACTATGACAACGATAAAGTCAGCATTATGAGTAAATCCCTCAAGTTAAAGGCCAAGCAAGTTGGCAGCAGCGCCAAAGCTTTGGGTATTTCCCTTGCCGACGAAGGGGCCTTGGACGCAGAGGCCGAAAATGATATTCACATAAATAATAGCAGCACTAAGCTTAATATCAGCCAAGCTAAAACGACTGCCGGCAATATTGATATTAGTGCCGGCCAGGATATGTCAGCAAATAATATACAAACCACAGCAGGCAGTATTAAACTTAATTCCGCTGCAAATCTAGATGCGCAAAATATCAAAGCTCCCGGCGCAATTAATCTTATTTCGGGCAAAGACATGGTGGCTTCCACTGTTGAGTCAGCAATAAAAGGGGTTGAACTTACTGCTGGCAGAAATCTCACGGTTGACGCCGTAAAAGCTGCCGCAGGCAATATTGCTGTTAAAGCCGGGGCCAATATTTTAAACGGCGCAGGTGATATGGCTGATATTAATCTTACGGCCCATAACATTAGCCTAACGGCTGAAACCGGCGGTATCGGCCAAACAGACAAGCATGTAACGGTGGCCGCCGCCGGAACGGTTACAGCTGAAGCGCAGAATGATATTAACATTACTGGCAGTGGTAATCTTGTGGCCGATAAGATGTCCAATAGGTCAGGATCAATTAACCTGGCTGTTATCAATGGCAGCAGCCTGCAAATTGCTGAAACCAGCGTTGCTGACGGCATGAATATTCGCAGTGATAACGTAGTGCTCGACCATGTGGTTCACACCGGCAATTCTATGCTTGAAATGGATATCAGCGGATCAAGCAAGCCAATGGCTGAAGATGTTACAGTGAACGTGCTTTCGGCGCAAGGGGTACAGTTCAACAATCTTATAGCGGATAAGGCCGATATAAATGCTCAGACTGATAAGCTTGCTGCGAGCAATACCCGTACAGGTACCAGAACTGAATTCACAAATAATTACTATACTGTTGTAGCCGATAATAATCCGCCGCAAAGCCTGCTGGGCAGTGATGTTCTGCTGCGGCCGCTTGATAATCCTTATGATTTGCTAATGGATGGGAAAGCTATCTCAACGGATGCCAAAGTAATTAATTCCGCAAGCGGTATTAGCTTGAATGGATCTAAGACAAGCGATACTGCAGTTACCATAGCGGAGAAAACCATCAAGGCGGCCGGGCAGACCGGAGTACCGGAGTTTGGTGCGGCAAGTTTAAGCCCGGGCGGAACTCTAGCCCAAGGTAATATAAATCCAACAGACATGGTAGATATCACGCAGATTAGTAATTCCCTAAACGCGGACGGAAATCAGGAAGATCAAGACGAGACTTCTAGCTAATCATTATAAGCGGCATCCGGTGCAGCGCCGGATGCCGGCCTATGGAACGTTAAGTAGCGATACGGAGAGGACGAAGTGAAATATGCTTAAAAAGACAGTTGTTATGGCTGCAGCTGCATTAGCTGTGAGCAGCATATGTCAGGCGGCGGTATCCGATGCGGGAATAGGGGATTATTATAAAAAAGAGCAGAAATTATATCAAAAAGATGCTTTGCCAAGCAGTGATAACATCCTGAACAAGGTAGAGCAAGAAAAAGACGCTGCTAAGCCTGATAATATAATTATTGCGATTAGAAAGATTAACACCAATAAGTCAGCAATCTTGAGCGACGCCGAGCTTAAAGGAATAAAGGAAAAATATGAAGGGCGTGAGCTGGGGCTTAGCGACCTTTATAAAGCAGTTGCCGAGATCAACGCGCTCTATAAAGCAAAAAGCTATATTACCGCCAAAGCAGTTTTACCGCCGCAAAAGATTGAGAACGGAATCGTTAAAATTCAACTCGTCGAAGGGCGGTTTGGAGAATTTCTAATTCAAGGAAACCGGCATACCGAAGATTCTTATTTTAAAAATCGGCTTTCGCTAAGCAGCGGTGATTTAGTAAAATTGGATCAATTGCAAAAAGATATTTTTTATTTCAATAATACTAATGATGTGGCATTGCGGGCAGAACTGCGGCCGGGCAAGGAATTTGGCACAACTGACTGTATATTGCTTGTAAAAGAACCGGCCAAATGGCAGACCACTATGTTCGCCGACAATGCGGGACGCGATGAGAGCGGACTTTATCGTGCCGGTATAGTTGTAACCAATAACAGTTTATTTGGCAACCGTGAGACCTTAACGCTTAATCCGACTTGGACCAAGGGAACGATGGGCGGATCTATAGCTTATAGCGCGCCGGTGGACAAGCTTGGCACTCGGCTTGGTTTTAGTTATAGCAAGAATCAGGTCAATATTGTATCCGGGCCCTATGAAAGTATGGATATTGCCGGTGACTCCTCCGATGTTGGCCTCAGCATAAGTCATCCGTTCGCTGTCACAGCAAACCGGAAGGTGGAAGGCTATGCTGAATTGCATTGGAAGGATTCAAGTACTGATTTTTTTGGCAATACCTTGCTTGATTCAGAGGTTAAGACGGCCACATTAGGCAGCAGCATTCGTACAATCGACAATAAGGGAGTATGGTACAGCCAGTACAGTCTTACCGGTATATCTGCCTCTAAGAAAGATGCATATACCGACAAGCATTTTTGGCGGTTCAATTTATCAGCCATCCGGCATCAGGCTTTAGCCGACCGTCGCAGTATAATCTGGCGGTTATCAGGGCAAATGACCAACAACAGTGAGTTGCCGTCTTCTGAACAAATGTCCTTAGGCGGCATGTCATCAGTAAAAGGTTATCATGAAGGAGTATTATGCGGCGACCAGGGCTATTACATTGGTGTCGAGTATAATTTCCCGCTGCACGACGCGAATAAATTTAAAGGGCTACTTTTTCTTGATCATGGCAGTACCTATAACTCCTTTACAAATGGCTCGCAAAGTCATGACTTTTTGACAAGTACGGGTATCGGTGTTGTTTTTAGCAGTTCGCCCGGTCTCTTTGGCAAAGTAGTAGTAGGTATTCCGCTTAATTCATCTAAGGAACATGATAAAACACGGATTCATTTGTTCTTGCAGTCAAAGATCAAATAAAATTTAATAGTTTTGAGGGCTTTACATTATTGGGACTTGGCTTAGACCAAGTCCTTTTGCCGCCCCAAAGCATATTTGTAAATAACAGTGAAGATTTATTTTTTTAGGTAGAAGATAGGACTTACGCCTCTGGCTGACTGGTCAGTCGCAGTGGTAAAATTTACGGTAACAAGACCATTAGGAGGAATTTATATGCAACTACGGCGAGCTACTGCGGCTGTGGCATTATCAGCTGTGTTAGCGTTCGGTATCCAAGGCGGAGTTGACGCCGCCTCAGTTACAACATCAAACGTTACCGCTTCCGTTGGCGACGTAAGCATATCATCATCGAAAACTACTTTGTCCGGCGATAGCATCAGGTTTGCGCAGGTTCTGTCCAGCAGTTATAACCGCCCGGTTTATGCGCAGGATATTATGCGGTTGAAAGCTGAATTTGATTTTGGGTTCGGCGATATATCGCTTGTTTATGCCACATCCTATTATTCCGGGCGGGATATAAATGAAATTAGCCGTCTCCGTCATAAAAACATGGGGTGGGGCGAAATCGCCAAGTTATATGGAGTAAAGGTAAAAGATCTTAAAAAAGGCAATTATAATGCTGTCCATGCTGCTCGGGCGCGCGGTGTTAATATAACTTACATAGAAATTGAAGATAACGATAATCGTCATGACCGCAAGCATTTCCGTGACAATAAACGCGATGACAAGAAGGATTATAAGAAAAACAGCAAACATGATGATAAGCACAATAATGGCAAAGGCAATGGCCATAAAAAATAAAAACATAGGCCCCAACCGGTAAATGGGTTGTGGGCCTTTTTGTATAGCTACGATATTCGTTTTGTTATCGGCTACTGTGCGCGGCCAAAGTCGAAAATATCGGCGTACGCGTATAAGGCCGGGGAGCCCCCGGTATGGACGAATAGAACATTGTCAGTAGCTTTAAAATAGCCTTTACGGGCCAAGTCAATCAGACCAGCCATTGTCTTGCCGGTATATACCGGATCAAGCAGTATTCCTTCCAGGCTGGCTAAGAGCTTAACAGTTTCAATCATTTCGGGAGTTGGCAGAGAGTAACCAGCACCAACATAATTATCAAAACACTTAACGGTTTCGCGGGGGATTCCGCCTTTGATTTGAAGATGGGCTGCAGTTTTCTGGACTAAGCCGTAAACCAAGTCTTCCTGGATGGCTTTTGGCCGGCTAATGTTAATACCGGTCACAGGAATATTGCTGTTGCAGCCATAAAACCCAGTAACTAGACCAGCATGAGTTCCGGCGCTGCCGCTGGTGCATACTACGTGAGTTATGTTGATTCCCTGCTCAAAGGTTTGACTCAAAATTTCTTCGGCGCAAGCAACATAGCCGGTAGCGCCGATTGCGTTTGAGCCGCCGCCCGGGATGATATAAGCTTTTCGGCCCATTTGTGCTAGCTCATCAGCTAAACTCTGCATGGCTTGCAGCATGTTAGACCCGCCGGGAACTACTTTGACTTTTTCAACGCCCATTAGGTTAAACAAAAAATTATTGCCCAGGGAATCAGGCTTGTAACTGTTGGGGACCCGCTCCTCTAATACCAACTGACACTTCAACCCTTCTTTGACAGCTGCTGCTAATGTAAGCCGGCAATGGTTAGATTGCACTGCGCCGCAGGTTATAAGGGTGTCGGCGCCAGCTGCCAGGGCATCTGCCACCAAAAATTCTAATTTGCGGGTTTTATTTCCCCCCGCCGCAAGGCCGAGTAAATCATCTCTTTTAATATAAATATTGGGTCCACCGATGAAGTCTGTCAATCTCGACAATTTTTCCAAAGGCGTCTGATAGTCAGTGTAACGCCGACGAGGAAATTGAGCTAGGTTCATGCATCTCGCCTCCAATATTTAACATTGAAATTTCATATAAGTAAGGACGCCTATCTAAAGGCGTCCTTACTCTATCGTAGCTATTTTGGCGCCAAAAATAATCTAGGTTTGGCTTTGCCTTGCGTTAAGCCGCATCGGTAATGCCTTTTCCGCCATACTTGTGGAGCAGCAGGGCTGCAATCGTATTACCAAAAACATTTATCATTGTACGGCCCATATCCATAAACCGGTCGACACCGGCTAAGATGGCAATAGCCTCTACCGGCAGCCCGATTGAAGTTAGAATAACCGCAAGAACTACCAAAGAAGCGGAGGGGACGTTAGCCGTTCCCTTATTGGCAATTAAGGTTGTTACTAGGATAGTTAAAATTGAAGCTGTATCGAGCGGAATTCCATAGGCTTCAGCAAGGAAGCAAACTGCTAGCGACTGATAAAGCGCAGCGCCGTCAAGATTGAAGCTATAACCGAGCGGTATGACGAATGAAACAACCTTGTTAGGTATTCCTGTCTTTTCAAGAATTTGCATGTGGACTGGTAGTGTTACTTCTGATGAGCAAGTAGTAAAGCCTAACAGCAGCGGCTCCATTACTTTCTTGGTTGTAGCAAATGGGTGGTGTCCTAGGAAGTAGACAAGCACCCAGAAGATGAGCACAATGACTAGCAAGCCTATATAGAATGTGCCGATTAACTTAGCCATGGCATAAAGAACTTTGCCGCCTTGGGTTGCCAAAACCCATGCCATTATACCGGCCACTGCCAGCGGAGCAGTTGCGACTACGCCTTTAGTCAATTTGAACATGGCTTCCATAATGCCTTCGAGCACATTAACAACAGGGCGGCCTTTTTCCCCAGCTGACGCCAGGCTGAGACCAAAAGTGATAGAAAAGAATAAGATCGGGATGATTTTTTGGTTCGCGGCAGCGCTTATTGCGTTATCTGGAATGATATCAAGAAAGAATTTGGACCAATTTATAGAAGTTGCTAGGTTTTGCGGGAGGCTGCCAGTAGCTTGAAGCGCTACTCCAGCGCCAGGATGGAAGATGAAATTCAAACAGATACCTAATGCAATCGATATTCCTGTTGCGATATAAAACCAAGTAAAAGCAAGCAGGCCTAAGCGTCCTAACTGTTTAATGTCAGTACCCATTTTGTAGATGCCTAGGGTGACGGCCGAGAAAACTAATGGAATTACAATCATTTTAATGGCTTTAATAAATGCTGTGCCGATAGGTTGTAATGACGCGCCGAAGTTTGGCCAGAGCCAACCAATCAAACAACCGATAACAAGACCGACTAAAATTTGTAACCATAGTGGAAACTTTGAGGATGCGCTTTTTGGCATTTGATTTTCTTGGTCTGTCATTCTCTTCCCCTCCTTTTGCTAAATATTATTATTGTCAAGTCTTTTCCAGAACTACTTTCTTTAAATTTGGCTAGGTCCAAGGGAAAAGTGTAAGTATGTTAACCGGACTAGACCAATCAACATAATTGTGATAAAATTGTGTTAATACCGACAAATGATATTAGCTTCAGACGGAGTTTTAACTCCATCTGAAGCTTTTCGGACTTATCCAGGACTTAGATGCTGTTAATTCCGCTTAAGAAGATGGAAGTCTACAGCGTCTTCTCATCGCTAAGATAAGAATAGATTTGGCAAACTCTAAAAAAGGACGCGAAGCCTTGAGTTTATCGACTATTAGTCGATAAACTCAAGGCGACTTTACAATAAGAAACCAAACATATTGGTTAGTTTCTTACTGGTATAGCGGGGAAGAGGAAGTATGAAAACAATAAATACCTTTTATGAGGATTATTCCGGCTTAAATAAGTTTGTCAAAAAAATAAAGAGGTCTTATTTAATCAAAATCGGTCTGCTGTATTAGCTCAGATTTTCAGTGGTCGATGTGACAATGCATTTCTTGCGAATTTAGCGGAAGAAATTAACCAGCTAGTCCCGCAGGCATGTATCATCGGGACGACTACGTCTGGCGAGATAATGAACGGACAAGTAAGCGGGCTTAGGACAGTGATATCTTTTTCGGTTTTTCAGCATAGTAGCATTACAGCCGAAATTTTGCCGAAAAACGGTGACGATTTTGAACTGGGCCGGGTGCTTGCCTCAAAGCTTGGCAGTGATAGGGCAAAACTGCTAATTCTATTTGCTGCTGGGCTAGCGGTAAATACAAAGGATATGCTGCAGGGAGTTCAGTCTGTATATCCCAGTCTACCGGTTGCTGGTGGAATTGCCGGGAGTAATTCACTGACAGAACAAAGCTTTGTAATGTGTAATGGGCAGGTTATTGACAGCGGGGTCGCTGGAGTAGTGCTCGAAGGTGAGGAATTAACGGTTAATTGCCGATCCCATCTAGGCTGGCAGCCTATTGGTAAAGAGATGACTATTACCAAGGTGGATGGTTTGCGAGTTTATACTATTGATAATATGCCTGCTTATGATGTTTATCGCAAGTATCTGGGCCTTGATGAGAGAAATTTTGCTAACGTAATTGAATATCCGCTGATAACTGAGAGACAAGGTATCCCGACAGCTAGGACACCTATTACTTACTTTGCTGATGGCTCAATTCAATTTGCAGCAGAATTGCTTGAGGGCGATAAGGTTCGTTTAAGTTATGGTCATGTTGGGACAATTTCAGAAGCAATTGCCGGTCTGTGCAAAGAAATTAAGCAGAAACCAGTTGAGAGTATATATGTTTATTCCTGTGAATGCCGAAGAGGTTTTCTGCAGGAGTTAAGCAAGATCGAAACCGAGCCCCTTCAGGAAATCGCTCCTACCGCCGGATTTTTTACCTTGGGAGAGTTTTTTCATGCTGGGTCAACTAATCAGTTGCTGAATGCCACCATGACGGTAGTGGCGCTATCTGAAAGAGGCGGAAGGATAATTAAACCGACAGCAAAAAAAATCGGCGAAGTCCCAAAATCACATCAAGATAATGTCGCCGGCAGGGGCACTGGCGTGCTCAAGGCACTAACCCATTTGGTCAACACGGTAACCGCTGAACTGGTTAGCGCAAATGCGAAACTACAATATATCAGTTTGCACGATTCATTGACTGGGCTTTATAATCGCACCTTTTTCGAGCAAGAAGTAAAACGGTTAAGCAGCCTAGACACTCCAGTAGGGGTTATCATGTGTGACCTAGCCTTTCTGAAGATGCTGAATGATGTATTTGGACATAGCGCTGGCGACAAAGCCCTTAAGTCGGCCGCAGGCATAATCACTAAAGTTTGCCCGGAAGATGCTGTTGCTGCCAGAATTGGCGGCGATGAATTTGCAATATTGGTTAATAATGCTGAATTGACGATGGTTGAAGACATTAGCAATCAAATTTTGGCTGAAGCAGCTGAAGCTCGACGCCTGGATCCGGAAAGCTTGCTGTATTTATCGATTGGGTTTGCTTTCAAGGGGCATAATGCGATCAAAAGTATAGCGGAAGCTATAAGCGTGGCTGACACCAATATGTATCGTCATAAACGGGCCGATAAGAAAAAGGTGTGGCAGGAGATTAGACAAAATCATCCAGGGGCTTAGACGCTGTTAAATCCCACTTAACGAAGATGGGAATATTACAGCGTCTTGGTCATCGGCTAAATTGTTAACCTTTTTAAAAGGGAAAACGTTGCTAAGCGGTGAACTAACTACACAAGTTAGTTCACCGCTTATTTTTATTAGGAGATGAGAGTATTGCATACGAGAAGCATCCTCTTGGTCGACGATGAAAAGCAAATACTGAAGGCGTTGCAAAGAGTGTTCCTTGAAACTGATTATGAAGTATTTACCGCAAATAGCGGAGAAGAAGCTTTGGAAATTATGTGCAGGGAGAAAGTGGATTTAATAATTAGCGATATGCGGATGCCAAACATGGACGGGCATGAACTATTAAAAAGAACGAAACAGCTCTATCCCACGACAATAAGAATAATTCTGAGTGGCTATGCTGAAGAATCCCAGATATTTAAGTCTTTATTAGATGGCTCTTCAAAAATGTACTTGCTAAAGCCTTGGGATAATGACCAGCTGCTTGAGGTTGTTAAACACATGTTTGAAAGTCAGAGCATTTTGCAGCAGGCTAAGCTGCTTAATACTATCAATAACATGAAGGGCTTATCGACACTGGGCAAAATCTACAACCGGTTAATTGAGTTAATCGACACTGAGGCAGATATGAAGGATATAGCTGCACTTATTGAAAGTGATCCGGCAATAGCAGCCCGGGTTTTAAGCCTTGTAAATTCAGCATTCTATGGAAAAAATACAGGCTCAATACGGCAGGCAATTGTTTATCTTGGCTTACATATTGTCAAGGATATCGTATTAACAGTAAGTATAATGGAATCTGCTTCGTCGCCTAGCCTAAGCTATAACCGGCAATTATTATGGAAACATGCTGGACTGACTAATAAGTATCTTATTCTAATTTATGAAAAACTCTTAAAAAAGAAAATTCCCGACTCTTGTGCCGCCGCGGGGCTCTTGCATGACATTGGTAAGGTTTTTCTGCTTAGTCAGTACCCTTGTGAATTTTTGGATATTTCAAACAAATTAACGGTAGATAAAACAAGCGACTTCTTGCAAAAAGAAAAGCAAGTGATTGGAGTGACCCATCAGGAGCTTGGCGGATACCTACTCAACTGGTGGGATATTCCTTATCCTATTGTTGAAGCCGCCTTATTCCATCACAATCCTGCAGCTAATCCGATTGTGAATAGAGAACTGGTTTGCGCGGTCAATATTGCCGACCATTTTTCCTGGAAGTCACTAAACAAGCAAAATAATGCGGAAATAAATGAGTTCGCCCTGAAATTTCTTGACATATCTCAAGAAGAATGCCGTTTACTATTGGTAGAGTAATTGCTTTGTTATTTTGGGAGGTGCAGGCTGAATGGATAACATTGTTCTATTTGTAGACGATGAGGTTCACATTTTAAGCTCAATAAAGCGGGCTGTTTTCGAAGAAAAATTTAAGTCGCTGTTTGCGAGCAGCGCCAAAGAGGCCCTTGAAATAATGGAAAAAAATGATGTCAGTGTTGTAGTAGCAGATATGAAAATGCCTAAGATGGATGGGCTGACTTTCTTAAAGATAGTCAAGGAAACCAGGCCTGAGATTATTAGGATGGTACTTTCCGGGTATACTGTTCTGCCACAAGTTCTGGCAGCAATTAACCAAGCTGATATTTTCAAGTTTATAACTAAGCCCTGGGATATGGAGGAAGATTTACTGGGGGCTGTGCGACAGGCTGTCGATTATTACAATCTATATAAGGAACGGGATAGACTTAAGGAAACACTCCAGCACCGCAATGTTACTTACCAGAAAGTGCTTCGTGATATGGAAGTTAAACTTGCGATGTATAAAAAAATATAGATATAATTAAAGAACTTAGTTCCTGGGAACAAAACAAGCCAAGCGATCCGGATTTAGAGGCCTTAAAAGAGCTAAAAGCTATACTAATCAGAATAATGCCTATCGTTAAAGCCAACTTTGATATCAAAGAGATCGTTGATGGTGCCCAGCATATCTTCAATGAGTCTAACGTTAATTGCCGATTTACACTGACCGAGCAAGGATGTAATTCCTATAATCTGTCCGCGTTTAATACTTTTATAATCTTTGTGCTGAGTTTTATCGCAAGTAAGCTTGATAAAGTCACCAAAAAAGACATTTACTGCGAACTTGGCTGCGCTAGTTTTCAAGCTAAGCACCAGTTAACTGCTAAGTTTCAAATTGATTGGTCTCTTATAGCTGAGAGCGAGTTTGCAGAGCTTGAAAGCTGCCTGCGGGTACTGGCAAAGCTTTGCGCCTACTGGCAAAGCTTTGCGCCTACTATGACAGTCAGCTTGATTGCCGCAGGACGCGTAATGAACTGCTAATAGTCTTTGTGTCTGATATAAAATGAGACTTGCGTCAATGCAATGTATACCAGTCTTTTTGGAGGGAACAATTTGGAGACTAAGACATGTTTACCAGGACGAGAAGATCTGTTGAATTCACTTCATCATGTTGCTTTGAAGATTATGAGTCAATTGGATTTTCATAATCTCCTTCAAGATATAATTGTCAACGCTATGACAGCGCTTGAAGCAACCGATGGGTTTGTTGATTTATTTGATGATGAGCTACAGGCTATGGTTACACGTGTCGGCATTGGTCTATATGCCGAACTAATCGGAAGCACAGCAAATTTTACCGAGGGAATTAGCGGTATAGTGTGGCGCTCAACTTCGGTATATATATGGAATGACGAGGATAATACTAATTGCAGTTGGCTTGTCGGCAAGGCTAAAACTGTTATCGGGATTCCGCTTAAAGCAGGGGATAAACTATTTGGGGTTATCGGTGTAGGTTTTTCCAAGGGAAATCGCCGATTAACACCTGAAAACCTTGAGTGGCTTGATAAGTTCGCAGAGATAGCATCAACTTCGCTTAATAATGCTTTCTTACATACTGCAGTGAAGAAGGAATTGCTTGTTCGAAAATGGGTCGAGGAAGCCTTGCAGACCTCCCAAGACAGGTATCAGACATTAGTAGATAATATCGGGGTTGGGATTTGGCTGCTTAATCAGGAAATGGAGATTGTCTCAATTAATAATCAGTTATCTAAATGGTTTCCCACAATTGACATAAGTCAACGTTCTACCTGCTATCAAGCATTAGAACAACAGGGGCAGGTGTGCAATAACTGCCCGGTCATAAAGACTTTCCACGACGGGAGTATTAGTGAGAGAGTTGCTACAAAAGTAGTTGACGGGGTAAATAAATATTTTCGGATAGTTACGTGGCCGATAATGAACAAGGATGGAACGGTAAGCGAAGTAATTCAGATGTTTCAAGATATTGCTAACTGGCGTCAAGCCGAGGAACAGCTGATGGAGAAAAATCTAAAGCTGCAGGAAGCATTGGACAAGCTTGGCCGTACTCAATCACAGCTGATTCAGCAGGAAAAGCTTGCAGGAATAGGACAACTGGCTGCCGGAGTGGCTCACGAGATCAATAATCCGCTAGGATTCGTGATCAGCAACTTTGATACATTGGTAAAATATCTTGATCGGTTGAAAGAGGTATTAGCAGCCTATAGCGAATGGAAAGTGAATATGGCTAAGAACGCAGACTTTAGTATGCAGGCTTGGATTAATAAATTAGACAAGTTAGAAAAAGAAAAGAAACTTAAGCTAATTATGGAAGATATGCCTGACTTAATTAAGGAATCTACTGACGGGCTGGATCGTGTAAGTAAGATAATTAAGGAACTTAGAGCGTTTTCGCGGGTTGATAATCAAAATAATTACGAAGAGTACGACGTGAATGAGGGAATAGAAAGTGCATTGATTGTCGCAAGAAACGAAATAAAATACTGGGCCGAGGTTGAGAAGGAGTTCGCAGATATTCCAAATATACAGGCAGTCGGGGGAGCCATTAATCAGGTTTTCTTGAACATAATCGTTAATGCTGCCCAAGCTATTAAGCTAAAAAACTGCGAAGGCCTAGGGTTGATTAGAATTAGAACATATAATGACGATGAGCATATCTATTGTGATATTACTGATTCAGGAGTGGGGATTTCAGCCGAGAATTTAAATAAACTATTTAATCCATTCTTTACTACTAAGCCTGTCGGTCAGGGGACCGGCCTTGGGTTAAGCATATCGTACGATATTGTGAACAAACATCATGGTGAAATAAATGTAAGCAGTAATCTTGGAGTAGGAACCACATTTACAATTAAGTTGCCGATAAAACAGACTGACTTTACTAATGATATATAGGCGTACATAAACAACCAAGAATACCGCCAATATTTTTCGGATAAAATACTGGCGGAGGTGATAAAATGAGCAGTGTACTTTCAGGGGTAAAATGTACCGTAAAGAACTGTAAGTTTAATGATCGCGGTAATCTTTGTACTGCTTCAGCTATTGAAGTGAATGTTGACAACGGTGGAGATTCAGCAAGACAAAGTCGTGAAACAAACTGTCGTACTTTCCAGCCGGAGATGTAAAACATCCCCAAAAGACGTTGCAAAGGCAACGTCTTTTGTTATCTCCTGACTATGGCGAAAAGATGGAACGGGACCCTTCTTGCCTCAAAGGTAAGGCAAGGAAGGTCCCGCGTGTTATATTTTTACTTTGAAGGCTAATGCTTCCTCATGCGGCAGCGGCCTGCTGATAAAGTAACCTTGGATATAGGGGCAGTTTAACTGGCGAAGTGTTTCCAACTGCTCGATTGTCTCGACGCCTTCGGCGACTACCGGGAGATTTAAATTTTGAGCAAGGCTGATAATTGTTCTGACAATTGAATTAGTTGCATTATCATGAACTATGTTTTGTATGAAGTCCTTGTCCAACTTAATGATATTGATAGGAAGTTTGCGGAGGTAAGTGAGTGATGAATAGCCTGACCCAAAATCATCAAGGGAAATTGTAATGCCTTTTGAACGCAAAAACTCAATAACTCGGACATTCGCTGCGAAAGATTCCATTAATATACTTTCGGTAATCTCAAGTTCAAGCAGTTCAGGCGGGTAGTTTTCCTCTGCTATGATGCGGCATACGGCTGCGCCGAAGTCATCCTGCATAAGTTGCCGGGCTGAAATATTAACTGAAATGCGGATAGGGTTTTTTTGTGCCTTATTAACCTGAATTCCAAACCGGCAGGCTGAACGCAGGGCAAACTCGCCAATCGGCAGAATAAGACCGGTTTCTTCGGCAAGGGGGATAAAGGATAGAGGCGGGACTAGGCCTTTTTGCGGGTGTTTCCATCTGATCAGGGCCTCGAAGGCGACAATCTGTTTGGTTTCTAAATCAATTTCCGGCTGATAATGCATAATTAGCTCATTGGCTGCTAAGGCATTCCGCAGTTCATGCTCTAGTTCAATACGGTTAAGTACTGCTTTTTGCATCTCGGGCTTATATAGGCAAAATGATTTTTTTCCCCCAGCTTTTGCGTGGTTTAAGGCGGTATCAGCTTCACGCATAACCTCGGCTGCTGATAAGGTTGTTGTATAAACAGCAGTTACCCCAATGCTGCAGGACAAGGCGAGATTCATATCGTTAACCGCTATGGGGCTGTCAAACAACTTTAGTAAGCTCTTAGCCCAGTATTCAAGTTCATCTAAATTAATTTCACGAATTAGCACAACAAATTCGTCTCCACCAAGGCGGGCGGCGATAGATTTAGCAGGATAAAAGGCCTTAAGTCGCTGGGCGACCTTTTGCAAAAGCCCGTCGCCTGCGATATGTCCGAGAGAATCATTAACAAGTTTAAAGTTATCAATATCTAATAAGAATAGGCCGCCTGATACTTCAGTGCTTTCACATTGTGCAATAAAATTATCAAGTTTTTTATTAAAACTGAACCTGTTAGGGAGGCCGGTGAGAGTATCGTGGTAGGCAAGATAATGGATTTGCTGTTCATGTTTTTTATGTTCAGTAATATCCGTTAAGGAGCCGGAAATTCGTATCGGTATACCGTTTTTATCAAAAAGAGCCTTGCCTTTTGCTCGTATCCAAAGCCAGTTCCCGGGAGTAGGCGAAAAACGGTACTCAGTATCATATTGCGGGGATTCGCCGGAAAGATGCAGTGCTAAGGCTTGCTCGCGGTTAGGTAAGTCTTCCGGATGGATGCGGGAACGCCAAAATGCATTATGGTTATGCTCAGTTTCGGAAGTGATGGCAAGCGTTTCGTAACCGTGTGAGGAAATGGTCAAACTATCATTAATTAAATCCCAGTCCCAAATTGCATCATTGGCGCCTTCCATTGCCAAGCGGTAGCGGGCTTCGCTTTGCTCCAGTTCATTAATTTTTTTTCGAAGTGTTTCCTCGGCAGTCGAAAGATGGCCGTAGAGAGATTCCAACTCCTCGTAGCTAGCGTGAAGTTCCTCGTAGGCGGCTTGGAGGCGATCTTCAGATAACCTTCGTTCGGTAATATTGCGGGCGACAATGACCGCATAGCTTGTATCGTGGAGCATTGCCCGGCTTATTGTGATCTCGGCCGGAATAGTCCCTTTACTGCTGCAATTAAATAAACCTTCTAAAGTTCGGGGTTCATCTAAATTTGAAATATTATCGACTAAGTTAGTA
The DNA here is from genome assembly GCA_012523975.1 of Veillonellaceae bacterium. Lineage (NCBI taxonomy): Bacteria > Bacillati > Bacillota > Negativicutes > Veillonellales > Veillonellaceae > Veillonellaceae bacterium. Next base: position 13,999 of record JAAYSF010000039.1, on the reverse strand, counting down.
GAAAATAAACTTTCAAGTGTAGACAAATCTAAATTGCTATTGTTGCCTAAACATAAGCGGGCAGTTTCATTTAAATCAACTATGCGCATAGTGCTAAGTTCGACAAGAAATATGGCTTCAGGAGTCTGATTGAGCAATAACCGAAAACGTTCGAGCTCCGCAATATGGTGTTGAAGCTCTGGATAGTAGTTTTTTCGGACGGAAGTCTCGCCTAACCCAATAAGCAGTTCCCGAGTTAAACTAGCTGAGTCTTGCTGGTTATAGTGCTTTTTCATATATGGCCTCGATTTCTTGGATAGTCATTGAACGGGGGTTGGTGGCAAGGCAGACATCCGAAGCGGCATTAGCAGCGAGGCAATTAATATCGGCAGGCGTGACATTAAGGCTGCGTAAAGTATGTGATAACCCAACTTTGTGGCGGAAGTTTTCAATGGTATCGCGTAGCTTTTTAGCTGCAGCGTCATCGGGCATAGTATCTAAAGAAACACCCATAATCTTACCGAGGGTATTGAACCGGTCAGGGCAGGCGCAGTAATTATATTCGACAACCGGCCCCAACAGCAGAGCGTTGCATTCACCATGAGCAAGGTTAAAATGCCCCCCGAGACTATGGGAGAGGGCGTGCGCTGCTCCCAAGATAGCATTAGAGAAAGCCAGCCCAGCCTGTAAGCTTCCTTGGGACATTTGTGACCGCCAGTATAGGTTGTCCGGAGCCGCGATTGCCTCCGCAAGGGAAGTCCAAATAAGACGCACCGCTTCAAGAGCATGAAGATCGGTAAAGAGTGAATTTACATTTGAGACATAGGCCTCAACTGCGTGAGTCAAGGCATCTAAGCCTGTGCAGGCCGTTAGATATGAATCCATCGTTGTAGTAAGCTCTGGGTCGATCAGCCCCACATCAGGGAGAATAGCTTTACTGACAATCGAAATTTTTGTTTTGCTTTTTTCATCGCGGATGATGGCGAACTGGGAAACCTCAGATGCCGAGCCGCTTGTCGTTGGAACAGAAATCAAAGGCGGCATGGGCTTAGTTACTTTGTCAATCCCGTTAAAGGTCAGAATGTCCCCATAATTGGAGACTACTATTCCGATGCCTTTGGCGCAGTCGATTACGCTTCCGCCTCCTAATGCGACGATTGCATTACAGTTCGCTGAGGAATAGAGCCCTGCACCGTTCATTATCTCGAATGATGTAGGGTTAGGCGATACTTGATCAAAAATAACAAAGGGCAAGCCGTAAGCAGTTAATGATTTTTGGATGTTCTCAACCCAAGGGGTTGTTGTTCGTAATACTTCATCTGTTACAAGTAGAACCTTTTGGGCACCGTAGTTTTGGGCATATCGGCCGGCTAGTTCGGATGCACCGATTCCGAAAATAAACTCGGGCGCAACAAATTTTCGTAGTTCAAAAAACGAACCAGAACAATTCACCGCAATCCTCCCCTCTTATTTCCAATTGTTCTAAATATTCGAAACAAAAGTGACGAATCCTTCTTAAGTAGGTATTAATTGTGTTGGTTTTTGTCAAAGGGGAGGAGGAAGAATATCTAGCGTCTGGTTAGATTAGTGACTGCTTTAATTGTCCTGCAAGAACTCAACGAGCGTTTGACCGTCGATATACAGCTGTTCAATGACGGCATACCCGTCTTTTATACGGACGGCGGCCATACCAGTCTGGTCGGCTTTTTCCCGGTAGGCGGCCTCGGCGGCAGTTGCCATACCTTCAGGCAAGTAGTAGCGTTTAAAAGGTAGCTCAATATGAACGGTATTTCCTTCGACATATTGAACCTTTACTTTAAGATAGGGGCCATGGACGGGCTTAATAGTACTAACGCCGCTAATATAGGCATTTCCCTGCGCGGTTTCAGCAATAGCGGCATAAGCTGTCTGTCCGTAAACTAAGTTTGAGTTGTCAGCTAGTGGGCCGGTCGTTTCTTTAAATCTTAGATCGATGTAGCGGCCCTTAAAGGCGTCATAAGGGTCAACAGGTGCAGTTTGCCAGTAAAACTGCTGCCCGGTCAGGAGAATATTCTCCCAGCGCCAAGCCATATGCAGGGGCGTGGCGAGCTGAATCAGAGCAACGATAGCAAACAATAGTAAGATTAGCTTATTATTTTTCATTGTGTTCTCCTGCTTTCCGGCGCACCATCAGCCAGTTAGTTATCAAGAAACCTATACCCAGCAGGACAAATACCACACCGCGGATAACAAAACTGAAATTCATATCAAGAAAACGGGCTATAATGAGTACAGCCATCATTAGCATTCCGGCATTTACGACCCCGAGACTGTTTTTATGACTGCCGGCGCTGATGATGCTGATGCTCAGCAATAACATATAAATATTCATAATGATTGTTGCTCCGACGCCGCTAGTATCAAAATGATTTATTAGATAGGCGGCGCCCACAATTAACGGCGCAAGCGAAAATATGACATTTTTGCAGCCCAAGCGCTTTGCTGTCAGACCATTTCCAATGATAAATATTAGCAGCAGGACAACAGTTAACATACTTTCAACGGCATTGACGGCGTAAGTATTAAGCTGTAAATTGCTCCAAATGTTGTGGAAGGTCATGATAAAGACAAGACCAAGACTGCCAGTTAGACCGATAAATTTGAAGGGCATCTGCCAAGTTTTCCGGCCGCTGTTAAACCACAATAAACCGCTAAGATAATTGACGGAAAATAAAGCGCTGTAAATAAGCCAACCGAATCTGTCCAGATGATTGGCGGCGGCAGCTGCAAAGCAGAAATAGAAGCAAAGGTTGACAACCCAAGACAAAATTACAGCCTCATTAGCATAGCGATTTGACTTTATAAGTCCCCACCAATAGGGCATAACTAGAAAAAACATAACCCAGATAAATTGCTTTTCAGGATAACCATAGCCGTGCCCCGACCATAAGGTAATGCCGGCAAGATATAAAATCGCCGCGCCGGTAGACTTCATTAAATAAATTAGCGGCAGTGATAGCAGCGTCCAGATTAGCAAAAACGCATCAGTGTCCTCTGTTAAATGATAGGTTTGCCCGACTAAGGCCATAGCTGCGCCAATCATCAGCACATGGAGAACAGCTGACGATTCCCGCCAAATAGCGCTGTCCCGTTTAAAGTGAAGCACAGCGCCGGCAAGCAGTTGGGCTGCCAAAAGCAGGCCGATCGATATAGCGAGTCGGCTAGGGCGCGTCAACTGGGACCAGTTATGGGCGATAAGCAGAATAATACCAAGCCCTACCAACAGGACGCCGATAATGCCAAAGACCATTAAAAAGGTTCTTTTCCCTGATGATTGTTCAAGAGGGCCGTAATGTTCATGTAGTTTTTTTGCTGTATCTGTGGAAAGTACGCCTTTTGCGACAAGCTCAGGCAGCTCTTGATACAGCCATTCGATAGCTTTCTTGTTCATGGCACAATCTCCTGTAATGTTTTAGATCAGCAAATGATAATAGTCTTTGCATAATATTATCATATTAATAACCTATATAAAAATAGATAATTAGTACTTGGCGGTGAAAAACTATTCTCAGCTAGCCGAGCATTACTTAAGGAATTGTGGTGAGTGGATTGACCGAAAAAATCAGTGGGAAATTTGATAAGCAGCAGCTTAAGAAAACTCTCAGTACTATGCAATATACCGTTACTCAAGAAAATGGCACTGAGCCGCCTTTCCGCAATGAATACTGGGATAACAAGCGCGAAGGCATCTATGTTGATATTGTGTCAGGGGAACCGTTGTTTACATCACTCGACAAGTTTGATTCAGGATGCGGCTGGCCAAGTTTCACAAAACCGATTTCTACCGACAAAGTAAAAGAGAAAAATGATACAAGCCATTTTATGATCCGTACCGAGGTGCGGAGTACGTCATCAGATTCACACCTTGGCCATGTTTTTAATGATGGACCTGGGCCGACGAAGCTGCGGTATTGTATAAACTCAGCAGCCTTGCGCTTTATTCCCAAGGAAGACTTGGAAAAAGAGGGCTATGGGGAGTTTTTAAAATTGTTCGATGATAAGTAAGACTGGCTTCGGGTCGCGGAGCATGCATTTAATTCTAAACATAACGCCTCTTGTCATTTAGTACTTCTGTATTGTAAAATAGTCGTACAAGTATGGTGGCAAAGGAGCGGTATAAGTGGATTTACTCGCATTATTGCAAGAGAAAAAGAAAAAAGCTAATGAAAACAATAAAGCTTTCCAGAAAGCAGGCAAGGTGAAAGTTGCCAATAACAAAATGCCGATCCGCAAAACAGGCAGAGGAAGATAATTTTAATTGTAGATTAAACATAAGAAAACCCTGCAGAATTTTTAACAAAACTGCAGGGTTTTTGTGCTTTTCAATTAATAGAGATTGTATCATTACAATAAAAAAGTGGTAAATTGAGTGACTGTAACAAAGGAAGTTTTTCGGAAGAAAACAAGAGGTGAATATGAAACTAATAGTTGACGCCGACGCCTGTCCTAAAGCTGCCTTGGCTATATGCCGGCGCATCGGCCGCGAGCAGGATGTGCCGGTTTGGACAGTGGCTAGCTTTAATCACAATATTGTATCGGACAATCATATTGTGGTTGGCGATGCCTCACAGGAAGCTGATTTGAGAATTATTAATTTAACCGAGGCGGGTGACATTGTAATAACTCAGGATTGGGGATTGGCAGCTATGGTGCTGGGCAAGCAGGCCAAATGTTTAAGCCCGGATGGCCGAGTGTACCATCCGGATAAGATTGAATTTCTGCTGGAAGAACGTGAGGTTAAAGCTAAGCTGCGGCGGGGCGGCGGGCGGACAAAAGGACCGAAAAAGCGCACGATAGCTAATGACCAAGCTTTTGAAATAAGTTTAAAAAGAATCCTAAGCAAAGCCTTGTATGAGTAATCTAATAAATAAGCTGTACTAGACGGCAGGCTCCACTAATGTAAAGGAGCCGGCCGTCTTTTTCGTAGTTGACTTATATAGAAAATGTTGGTAGAATACAAACAATTAGAAATAACCATCTATTAATAATTATTATAAACAATTATTAATAGATGGTTATTTCTAATCTATGACAATTTAAAGGGGCTGTTATTGTGAATATGCGTATTAGAACAAAACTGACATTGTATACTATAGCTATTGGAGTTGCTATATCTCTTATCGTGGGAATATTTTCGATTCAGGGCATGAAATCGCGAGTTAACAGCGCCATGACCGATAAGGCTAAAAGTGATTTACAAACTGGACTGGCGCTTATCGATAAGACATACCCCGGCGCGTGGTTAGTTAAAGATGGTGTTTTATACAAGGGCGGCATAATGCTAAACGATCAGATTGAATTTGTTGATCGCATTGGTGCTTTAACGGGTGATACTGTAACTATATTTTTAGGTGATACCAGAATTGCGACAAATGTGCAGTGCGAGGGCAAGCGGATGGTAGGAACGCAGGCGTCGCCCGAAGTTGCTGAGAAGGTGCTCAAGCAGGGCGAGATGTATTTTAGTGAGGCCAATGTTGTTGGTGAAAACTATCAGACAGCTTACGCACCCATTCGAAATGAAAGTGGCGATATTATCGGAATGTTTTATGTGGGGGCCTCCAAGAAATTCAGTGATGAGCTGCAGCAACTGTTTGTCCGGCAGTTAGCGGTTGTTTTAGGCGCTATAATTTTGGTGACTGTGGCCATTGCCTATTACATAGCGAAAAGGGCCACTCTGCCGATTCTAGCAATATTAGCGGCCACGCAGAAGGTAGCAGCCGGTAACCTGCAAGTAGAACCTTTGAAAATTTCATCGCAGGATGAGCTTGGACAATTGGCTGAAGGTTTTAATACAATGCTTATTGAGCTACGTGATCTTATTACGATTGTTGCAAACTCAGCTGAACAGGTTGCGGCTTCATCGGAAGAACTAACGGCAAGCGCGGAGCAATCAGCTGAGGCTGCAACTCATATAGCTGAGCGAATTACCGAAGTGGCAGCAGGTACTGAGCGGCAGCTCTATGATATCAATTCATCCAATAGCGTCATTGGGAATATGACCGAGGGGATCAATCAGATTGCCGCTAATTCTGCAAGTTTAGCAAAAATTGTAGATAAGACCACCGAGGCAGTACGAAATGGGGACAAAACAGTAAATATCACGATTGAGCAAATGGGGAATGTTGAAAAAACAGTTTTCGATTCCGCGCAAGTGGTTGCCAAATTAGGTGAACGGTCTAAGGAAATTGGCCAAATTGTAACAACTATATCCAACATTGCCGGGCAGACTAATTTGCTTGCGCTCAATGCTGCAATTGAAGCGGCGCGGGCCGGTGAGCAAGGCAGGGGTTTTTCAGTTGTGGCTGAAGAAGTCCGCAAGTTAGCTGAGCAATCGCAAACTGCCGCTAAAGAAATCGCTGATTTAATTGTTGAAATCCAAAATGACACTAATGAAGCAATTCTGGCTATGAAACAAGGGACTCTAGAGGTTAAGAACGGCCTGGACGCTGTAAATATTACCGGGGCTGCCTTCCTGGATATTAGGAAGCTTGTCGAGGAAATGCTAAGTCAAATCAATAATATCTCGGCCGAAATCCAGGAAATGGCGGCAGGGAGTCATCAGATTGTAGCTACAGTAGAAGATGTTGCACGGATCTGCCAAGACACAGCAGGGCAATCGCAGAGTGTCTCTGCAGCTACCCAAGAACAATCTGCCTCGATGCAGGAGGTTGCGGCTTCAAGTCAGGCGTTAGCCAAAATGGCGGAAGATCTACAAAAGGCTGTTATTGCGTTTAAATTATAGTTAACTTTCCCGCGATTGGATAAATCAGGTTAACACAAATTCGGTATAAACTAATAAAATTCTTGACAATGTTACACATTTAGTGGTAGTATTGTGTACAATATACTACATCTAAGCAACAAGAGGTCAATTTTAGCTCAGGGAGGTGTCATTGATGAATAACGCTCAAAAGGTTAATCAACTCAATAGCGGTTTGTGGTTTAGCTTTTTTAGCCAAGGCTTTTATTTTAGCGTTGGTTTCTTTACGTTGCCACAACTGAATATGAGGAGAACCTTTGGGAGAATTTCATTAATGACCAGATGATATAATGCTTGTGATATAGTTTTATATTAATAGAATACGGTAATACAGGAAGAGGTTCTTACCAAAGAACCTCTTCTTTTATTTGTTCGCGGTATTGACTAAATTCTAAAGGAGGAAGGGAATATGCTAGTAGTAATGAAAACAGGCACGCCTAAACAGGAAGTTGCCAGAGTCAATAAAATATTGGCCCAGCTTGAAGTTGAGGTTACCTTAATCGAGGGAGGGCAGCAAGATGTATTTGCGCTGGTTGGAGATACAACAAAACTTGACCTAGGTGCAATTAAGTCCAACATTTACGTGGAGAAGGTCATGCGGGTTCAGCAGCCGTACAAATTAGCCAGCCGGGCCTTTCATCCCGATGATACGGTTGTCGAAATTGGTGAGTGTAAGATTGGCGGCGGTAATATCGCTGTGATAGCGGGGCCGTGCTCGATTGAGAGCCAGGAACAAATGATTCATACTGCTGAACTTGTCAAAAGCTACGGTGCGCAGATGCTGAGGGGCGGAGCTTATAAGCCTCGCACATCTCCTTATAGTTTCCAAGGCATGGGTGAAGAAGGTCTTGCCCTGCTTGTTAAGGCGCGCGAGGCTACCGGCCTGCCGATTGTGACAGAGGTAATGTGTGTCGAGACTTTTGACATTGTCGAAGCCAGTGTTGACCTCATTCAAATCGGGGCTCGCAACATGCAGAATTTTCCCCTCCTTAAGCGAGCCGGCCGCAGCACAAAACCCATTCTCCTTAAACGCGGCTTGAGTGCGACACTTGAGGAATTTCTAATGTCGGCAGAGTATATTATGGCCGGTGGCAATCCCAATGTTATCCTATGCGAGCGGGGGATTCGCTCATTCGATACCTATACCAGAAATACGCTTGACCTTAGTGTGGTTCCGGCGGTAAAAGAGCTGAGCCACCTGCCGATTATTGTTGACCCCAGCCATGCCTGCGGCAAATGGTCAATGGTTGAACCATTAGCCAAGGCGGCTATTGCGGTAGGCGCTGACGGGCTTATTATCGAAGTGCATCACAAGCCGGAAGAGGCGCTTTGTGATGGCGGTCAGTCCCTGAAACCCGAAAAATTTGGTCACTTAATGTCTTCAGTCCAAAAAATCTATGCGGCAATATAGTAAGATGAGGTGAGCAAATGAAAATCGGATACCTTGGGCCGCCCGGCTCGTATAGCCATGAAGCTGCCTGTCAATATAGCGCTAATGTGGCAAAAGATGTACAGCTTATTGCGTTACCGACTTTTTCCGCTATTATCGAAGGAGTAGAGCGAGGCGTTATTGCAAATGGCATTATCCCTATCGAAAATTCAACGCATGGGGCTGTTGCAGTAGCCATGGATAGTCTTGTCAATTTAAACAACAGCACAGTCTGCGGTGAAGTTGTGCTTAACATTGAACATTATCTGTTAAGCGCGAACGGCGTTGACAATGAGATTAAGTATGTATTTTCCCATGAGCAGGCACTTGGTCAATGCCGTGAGTTCTTTTTAAACCGATATCCGCACATTGAATTTATTCAGTGCGGCAGTACGTCGCAGGCTTGTGAATTGGCAAAAAAAAATGGCAGCACTTATGGTGCTATTGCCGGTAAGCCGGCCGCCAAGCTTTACGGTTTGAAAGTTGCAGCCGAAAATGTTCAGGATAATGATTACAATCAGACCCGGTTTTTAATAATTGGCAGTACGCCGCCGGCACCAACCGGTCAAGATAAAACATCAATTGTTTTTGCTTTCCATGATGATTGCCCCGGTAGTTTATTTGGTGTGATGAAGGCGTTTGCCACTCGCGATATTAACCTGACGAGGATTGAGTCGCGCCCGGCAAAGCATACAATGGGGAAATATATCTTTTATATAGACTTTAATGGTCATGCCAAGGAGGAGGCTTGCCAGGCGGCCTTGCAGAACATAGCCGGTCAGGTCAGTTGGCTGAAGATACTGGGTTCTTATCCGAGCGGGCCAATTTCTAAACCGACCGGACAATGATCGCTGCCCATAATCTGGTCGTAAATCAAAGCCTCTCTGATACGGTTATTCAGTCTTTCTGAAACAAGGAAATAGTCAATGCGCCACCCGATATTGCGGGCCCGGGCATTCATCATATAGGACCACCAGGTATAGGCGTCGGTTTTGTCGGGATATAAATAGCGGAAGGTATCAGTAAACCCGGCCGCTAGAAGTTCAGTCATCTTGTTGCGTTCTTCATCGCTGAACCCAGCACTTTTACGGTTGGTTTTCGGATTTTTTATATCAATCTCCTGATGAGCAACATTTATATCGCCGCAGACAATTACCGGCTTAGTTTGATCGAGCTGTTTAAGGTGGGCTTTAAAGGCGTCCTCCCACTTCATCCGATATTCAAGGCGCATCAGCCCGCGCTGGGAATTTGGCGTGTAGACGTTTACCAGGAAAAAGTCGTTAAACTCCAGTGTGATGAGGCGGCCTTCCTGATCGTGTTCTTCAATATTCATGCCATAGCTAACCGCTAGGGGCGTAAGTTTGGTAAAGACAGCTGTCCCAGAGTAACCCTTTTTTATAGCGCTGTTCCAATACTCTTGATAACCAGGCCAGCAGACAGGGCTTTGCTCTTGCTGCATCTTGGTTTCTTGGATGCAGAAAATGTCGGCGTCAGCACTAGCGAAAAAATCATTAAACCCTTTGTTCAAGCAGGCGCGTAGACCGTTTACGTTCCATGAGATTAGTTTCATTTTGCAACCTCTTTTTCAGTATTTGTGCCTTAATTTCGATATGCCCTGAAAAACTCCTTTGACGTTTTTGCTATCTACTGATATAATTACAGCAAATTAATAACTGCCGTTAAGGTGCCGCCTCTACATGGCGGAGAATAGGGAAGTCTGAGCATGATTTAATGCATAAGCGCGGGCCCGCCACTGTACCGGGGAGAACTTACAAGGCCACTCGTCAAGGGGAAGGCGTAAGATTCAATGAAACGGGAGCCAGGAGACCTGCCTTAAACGGTTAAACCCTTCGTGGAAAAGAAGGCTTTTTTGGACATGTGCCAAAAGAGCCTTTTATTTTTAATGAATTTTATGCTAGCATTTCCTGAGTATTTGGAGGTTAAATATGAGTCTACTTGAAGAAACGCTTCGAAAAATAACTATGCCCAATGCTGATATTATGGAACAGGTTGAGGCTAGGCTGAGCAGCCGCCCGGCAAAAGGGCTTGGTAAATTGCGCAGTATGGTTAAGCAATATGCGGCAATCGTTGGCCAACCGGTACCGATAACACCCCGCAATTGTATGGTGATAACCTGTGCTGATCACGGGGTTGCCCGCCAGGGAATCAGTGCCTATCCAGTTGAAACAACGCTGCATATGACGGCTAACTATCTTGTTTCGAAAGGGGCAAGCGCCAATGCTTTTGCCAACTTTTGCAACGCTGACATGGTTGTTGCCGATATCGGAATAGCCGGTGATCTATCAAATATTCCTGGGCTTTGGCAGCGAAAAATTGCCTACGGCACGCAAGACTTTACTAAAGGTCCGGCTATGACAGCGCAGCAGGCGCGCAAAGCGGTCGAAACTGGTATCGAAATTGTCAACAACAGAGTAAAGCTAGGCTATAACTGTTTTAGCTTAGGGGAAATGGGTATTGGCAATACGACCTCCAGTGCAGCCGTTGTGGCCGCGTTTACCGGGCTTGATGCTGCGAAAATAACTGGCCGCGGTACCGGGATTTCCGACAGCAGGATGAACGTGAAAATTAATGTTGTTCGCCAAGGGTTGGCCCTTAATAAGCCAAATCCCAAAGACGGTTTAGATGTACTTGCTAAAGTGGGCGGTTTTGAGATCGGGGCGCTCGCCGGGGTAATAATTGGCGCGGCTGCTAACCGCTGCGCCGTAGTAATTGATGGTCTTAATACCACAGCTGCGGCGATGATTGCCAATGCAATCTGCCCTAAATGCCGAAGTTATATATTTGCTTCGCATTTGTCAGGCGAGCCTGCCCATATAATTGCACTAAAGTTTCTGGGACTGGAAGCTTGCGTAAATATGGGAGTCCGGCTTGGTGAGGCTATCGGAGCTTCGGTAGTAATAGATATGCTGAAGGTAGCTATTAATGCTTTTAATTATGTAGCCAATGAAACAACTATAGCTCCTCAATGGGGCAGACAAGCCGGTTGGGGAAATGATATGTTGGATCGTGTAATTTCAGCTATAAAGCCGTTAGATTCTGATGCCATGGAAAAGTGCCAGCTGCGTTTGGACAATTTGACTAAGCCGCTTGGAAGTTTAAGCTATTTTGAAGAATTGATCCGGCAAATGGCCGGTATCACCCGCAACCCTAGGCCGCGTGTTCTGCCTAAAAGCCTTATTATAATGGGGGACAGTATCGGAGAAGCCGAAAAGAGCTGTTCCGCCGTTGATGTTTTTGCCAGCCATGTATCAGCGTCTGTAGTTAGGGTCGATATATATGCCACTGTCAACGGCGCGATGTCGGATGACGCAAAAACTATCCAAGCGATTCAAGCCGGTATAACAGCCGCCCGCCAGGAAATAGTTAAAGGCGCGCGGGTGTTGGGGTTGGGTGCATTAGGGGCCAACAGCATTTCAGCCGGTACGGCGATCATTGAACAGTATGCTGATAAGACGGTCCCGGTGGGCAATTTAGCAATTCAAGACCATATCGATAGTCTTAGTCAATCCGGCAGTTATGAGATTGCCGGATTAGTGGGCGTAATACTCGGCGCGGCTGCCGGCGGGGCGGCCGTAGTTTTGGATGGTCTTGCAACAACCGCAGCCGCTCTAGTTGCGGTACATATGGCGCCCGCTGTCCGTGAATATCTGGTGGGGTCTCATTTTGCGGTTGATCCGGCCCAACGAGTTGCGCTCGACAGTCTCGGAATCAAGGCCTATTTGCACCTAGATATTGAGGCAGGTGATGGAACGGGTGCAGCGTTGGGCATGTCGTTGATCAATGCTTCTCTCCATGTTTTAAACGATATGAAAACTTTTGGCGATGCCGAAGTGGCTGTGGCGCAAGACGGACCTGGCGCTTTGCGGCAGAGTAAGGATGTAAAAGACAGCACAATTTAATAACATTAAATAGCACCACTATTAGGGCCTTGAGAATATACTATCAATGAACTTGCGAAGAACATAAAAAGGGGTTGAATTTACGTTGAATGACTACCTGTGGCTGATTTTCGCGCTGCTGTCGGCCCTCGCAGCATCATTGGTAGCTATTTTTGGTAAAATTGGCTTGCAAACCGCCGATGCTAATACAGCAACGGCTGTGCGGGCAATAATTATGGCAGTCTTTCTAGTGGGTGTTGTAATTTTTCAAGGCAATCTTAGTCAAATACCGCTCATTGTTGCTGATAGACCCACTTTTGGATTTATCGTTTTAAGCGGCGTTGCCGGGGCGCTTTCCTGGCTGTTTTATTTTCTGGCGCTTAAATTTGGTAAGGTTGCGCAGGTCGCCCCGATTGACAAACTGAGTGTCGTTTTAGCCACCGTTCTGGCGGTAATATTCTTGGGGGAAAAGATAAGTTTCTTGAATGGGATCGGGGTTGCGCTTATTGCTGCCGGTGCTATCTTAGTTGCGCTTGGATAGGAGACAGAATTTTTGACTTGCTGTGATTATTAGAAAGATTATATCCGCAAAATGCGCCGTCAAATTATAAAAAATCCTGCTATGCTTTAGCCGAGGCATGGCAGGATTTACCTTTTAATAACCGAAAATAGAGCATAATTAAATCAGATAATAGTTTTTTATTACTAAAACAGTGTAATACGGAGGTTAATTAACATGGCGATAAAATCTAGCCGGACAAACGGGGTGGGTATGGTAACTATCGACCATACTCGGTGCAGTGGCTGTCGGTTATGTGTCAGCGTGTGTAAGGGAGCGCCGTTAAAATGGGAGAATAACCGAGTGGTTGTTGACCAAACAGAAGGCTTTGGCTGCTATGGCTGCGGACACTGCATGGCGGTTTGTCCAGTTGGCTGCATTTTCGTTGATGGACGTTGCTTATCGTCGGACGATGTTTTTGATTTTTTGCCGACCAGCAAACCAGCCGACTACAATCAATTAATTGACCTCATGCGCCAACGGCGCAGTATTCGTAATTTTACCGAGGAAGAAGTAAGTTCCGAAGCTATTAATAACATTATTGCCGCGGCGGCCACAGCTCCTATGGGTATCCCGCCTTCCGAGGTAGGGGTAGTCGTAATTTCAGGCCGGAGAAAGGTTAGGGCTTTTGCTGCTGATATTGTAGCTCAGATCCGCAGCATGAAGTGGCAAATTTCAAAACCGGCGGTGTATATGATGCGTCCGCTCATGAGTAAAGATTCGTTCGAGGTCTTCCTATCATTCGTTCCTGTGCTTTTTGAGGCAATCGACGAAGGGGCGCGGAACGGCCAAGATTTACTATTTTATGATGCGCCGCTTGTTATGATGTTTCACGTTTCGGCCTTTGTTGATCCGGTTGATTCGTATATCGCCGCAACCTTCGCTATGTTAGCCGCCGAAGCCCAAGGTCTGGGAAGTTGTATGATTGGTAGCGTTGCGCCGGTAATAAAAAACAGCAATAAGCTCAAGCAAAAATACGGAATACCCGCTAACAACCAACCAGGTCTGGCCATGATTTTTGGCCATCCGGCAATTTCCTATCGCCGTGGGGTGCAGCGGACGTTAGCCAGTGTGAAATATATTTAGTCTTTTGGTAATGCTATTAGCTGAGGTGACTAGTTTGGATAAATTACCCCGATCGTACTATGAACAGGATAGCCTGACCTTGGCTAAGGATTTATTAGGAAAATATTTAGTACATGCAGCTGATAACGGAACAACCATTGGCAAGATTATAGAGACTGAGGCTTACCGCGGTCCGCTTGACGCTGCAGCGCATTCTTATAGCGGAAAGCCTACTGCCCGAACTAAAATAATGTTTGGTCCGGGAGGGT
>JAAYSF010000038.1 GCA_012523975.1 Veillonellaceae bacterium | reverse complement strand
GGTCAGGCTGTGGTAGAGCATAATGGCGAGACGTATCTTGAGGTGAGCGTAGAATGAAAAGGTTTGTGTTGATGTACAACCCCTTATCAGGTGATGCGTATTTTAAATATAAATTGGACGAATTAATTGAACGTTTTCAACGGAAAGGCTGTTTAGTTATACCGCTTAAGCTGATGTCGCAGGCAGACACTGCGGTATTTGTCGGGATAGCACAAGAATTATGTGTCGACGGCATTATTGTAGCGGGCGGCGACGGCACCGTTCACAGCGTTATTAATGCTATGTTTACAATGGGAATAGATTTGCCGATTGGGATAATCCCGAGCGGGACAAGTAATGACTTTGCCACTTTTATTAAACTTAGCAATGACCTTGAGCACTGCGCTAATGTTGTCGCTGCCGGCCGGACTCATACCGTTGATGTTGGGCAAGTAAACGGTGAACGCTATTTTATAAATGTTGCCAGTGCCGGACTTTTGACTTCTGTAGCTCATAGTGCGGACACCGTTTTAAAAAATACTTTAGGTAAAGTGGCATATTACTTGAAGGGAATTGAGGAACTGCCCAATTTCCGGCCGCTTAAAATGCGGATAAACGCAGATGGAACGATAATTGACGATGAGGTATTACTGTTTTTAATCGCAAATAGCGGCACAATCGGTAGCTTCCGCAATCTTGCTCCTAATGCTAAAATAGATGACGGTAAGCTTGATTTGCTCGTTGCCAACAATTGCCGTTTACCCGAATTGATGCGTTTATTTATCAGCTTATTAACCGGTTCGCATATAAGCCATAAAAGTGTTAGATATATTCAAGCTCAAACTATCACCATCGAATGTGCGGAGGAGCTGCACAGCGATCTTGACGGCGAACTGGGGCCGCGACTGCCAATCTGTGTTAGGGCTTTAAGCAACAAACTAAAAATATTTACTCCCGACTAAGACCTTAGCAACCGCGAAGGTCTTAAAATTTTTTCTTGCAATATACTCTTAAAAGCCTTACAATTTAAAAACGTGTTTTATAAAGTTCTACTAGAGGCGGTGATAGATATGGCAAAAGCTATTTCGGTTATCGGAGTGCCAATGTGGCTGGGCCAAACTAAATTTGGCACCAGCTTGGGGCCAAATGCAATACGGGCAGCCGGAGTCAATCGGCGCTTGAAAGCGTTAACCGGCGATGTTATAGATATGGGTAACCTTACTATCGGATCAAGAGAGCAGCGTCCTCTAGATACTAATCTTAAAAATCTGGCGCCTATTGCTAAGGCTTGCGAGAAGCTTGCAGACTGTGTAGCCGGCGTAATTAGGAAAGGCCGCTTTCCGCTTGTCCTCGGCGGCGACCATAGCATAGCTATGGGAACCTTGGCTGGAGTAGCGCAGCACTATTCAAGTCTCGGCGTAATCTGGTACGATGCTCATGCTGATATAAACACACCTGAGACATCGCCGACCGGTAATATTCACGGGATGCCTTTAGCGGCAAGCATGGGGTACGGTCACCCGGCGCTCACCAAAATTGGCGGTTTTATCGGTAAAGTAAAGCCGGAAAACGTTGTTTTCATCGGTGTTCGTGATATTGATCCGGGTGAGGCTGAACTTATTGCCGCCAAAGGAATAAAGGTCTATACTGCCAGAGATGTCCATCGTCTTGGCATTAAAAATGTTATAAATGAAGCTATCGAATATCTGTCGCGCTGTGACGGTATTCATCTAAGTTTTGATCTTGACGGTATTGACCCGGTTGTTGCTCCTGGCGTTGGTACGCCGGTACCTGGCGGAATTAGCTATTTAGACAGCCTGGAAGCAGTCAGAATGCTCTGCTGTACCGAGAGAATCGTATCAGCGGAATTTGTCGAAGTTAATTCGCTGTTAGACAAGGCTGATACTACTGCCGCGATTGCTGCTGATTTAGTTGGGGCATTGTTTGGTGAAACGGGGCAAGAAGTTCCGGCAAGCGAGCCGGCTGCAGCGGTGCTTTCAGTCAAAACTTCCAGTATAAGCAGTTAAAAAGTCTGCCGCTCATTAGAACGGCAGACTTTTTAAGTCTACTAGCGACTTGTACTTTGGGTTAAGCTCGGTGCAAGCCGGGTTTTTTAATAATATAGGAATAAATGTACTAAAACGACACCGGCTAAGATAATTTCCCATATACAGGCTGTGGTTGTTAATAAATCACTGTGAAAAAGAGGAGCGCCTTCTTGCGATGAGGTCAGACGGTACATTAAGCGGCAAAATCGTAAAGAAATCAATACTGCTACCATTATGTTAAGCATATTCAGCATTACCGACATGGGGAAAAGGATGGCAATAATATAGTGATAGCCATAGGCAATAAGCCACATCAGACCGGCTATTTTAATACAAGTTGCGTTGCCTAATTTTAGTACCAAGGAATTCAAAAAATCACAGCTGCGATTACCTGATGATATTTTATTACCATCAGCATCGATGTTACGGTTACCAAGATCCTGATAGTTGATAATACATGAAGCAGTCGCCATAACACCTAGACATAATTCCAACATAATACTACCTCCCTCAGTGCTGCGGAAATAGTATTTACTATTTCCGCGCAAATAAAAACAGAGACACCACAATTAAGCGGTTGCCTCTGTCCTTTTACCTGAGAGATTTTTGGTCTAATTTAAGACCTTCCGTCGGTAATGCCCTCGTGGGACATATTCTCCAGAGTGTAGTCCGAATGCGGTTCCTTTGCCTGAGAGTTTAAACAATCCGTCGTTTTTGCTCCTTCGGCGCTGCATTAAGCAGTCTCTCCCACAAACATCATGCTACCAATATTCTGTTTATACTATAATCTTAGTTCATTAAATTTTGTCTGTCAACATGTAAAGTTTTTTACGAAACAAAAAGTCTGATTTATATGCTCGGCTATTGCATGGCCAGAAAATCCTGTGTTTCAGTTCGAGTGGGCGCCGTAAACAGCTTGTCGGTAGCTCCTTGCTCTATTACTCGTCCGGCAGACATAAAGATTGTTTCACCGGCAATCCGGCGAGCTTGCGCCAGATTGTGCGTAACCAAAATAATTGAGAATTCAGCAGCCAATTTTGTCAAAAGTTCTTCAATAAGCCTGGTCGATAATATATCAAGATTTGAACAAGGTTCGTCTAAAAGCAGCACTTTTGGCTGCACTGCGAGGACGCGGGCAATCGACAGGCGCTGCTGCTGGCCGCCGGACAATTCGCTGGCCGGTTGATTCAGCTTGTCTTTTACCTCATGCCACAGCCCTACCTGTCTCAGGAGCTTTTCAGTTAAGCCATTAAGCTCGCTTTTATTATTCACACCATAATAACGTGGGCCGAACAGTACATTTTCTTTAATACTGAACGGTAGAATAACAGGTTCTTGAAACACCATTCCGATTAATCGGCGAACCTCAGCCGCATCAATCTTATCATATAAAGGGGTGCTTTTGATATAGACTTCACCGGAGCTGGAAAACTTCGGGTACAATTCTGCTGTGCGGTTAATAGCACGCAATAGGGTGGTTTTTCCACACCCAGACGGACCAATGATAGCTGAAATTGTATTACTTTTAAAGGTCAAATTGATATTATGCAAAATTTGACTGGTACCATACCAAACGTTTAAATTGTCAACATTTATTTTCATTTAAGAAGTCTCCTTCCGGCGGCGCTGCAGGCAAAGGGCAACGGTGTTTATTACAATCAGCATAAATACTAGCACCAGAGCGGTGCCATAGGCATTTTCTAATGAGACATGCTGGCTAAACATAATATAGAGATGATAAGGCAGAGCCATTACTGGGTCAAACAAGGCAAGCGAGCCCTTAGCTATTATTACAGTTGCTGTCACCATAATAGGAGCAGTGGCGCCAGCCGCATAACCCATAGCCAGAAGAACGGCACTAATTAGGCCTGGTGCGGCCTTCGGCAGAATAATCCTGCGGATTATATACCAGCGCGATACACCAAGAGCTAAGCCGGCTATCCGGTAATCGTCAGATACTTCATTGAGAGCGTTGCGCATCAGTACTACTAAGGTGGGATATACCATTATGCCTAGTGTTAAGCCTCCAGCCAGCAATGATGTTCCAAAGCCGAGATATACAACAAACAAGGCGTAGCCAAACAAACCGGTGAGAATCGAAGGAATGCCGATCATGCACTGAGTTGCTAGCATAATGATATATGATAATTTGGAGCCGCCGGCATATTCTGCAAGATAGAGGGCTGTAAAAAGAGCCGGGAAAGCTGAACTTATTACCGCTATGAGAACAAGGGCAGCTGTTCCTTTGATAGCCGGCCAAATGCCACCTTCAACACCGAGAAAGAGGCCTTTTGGCGAGGCGGTGAGAAATTCCCAGCTAATTGCCGGTCCGCCTTTAACAACAAGAAACGCGATTATGGCAAGCAGGACAGCCAGCACTAACAGCCCAGACAGCCAAAACAGCATAAGCCATAACTTATCAATGATAGTGCGTAAACTCATTTGAGTCTGGCCACGTTTCTGCTGTCCCGGCTGCTAAAATAAATCGTCAGGTTTATTACTGATATAAAAGCGAGCAGTACCAGGCCGGCCGCAAATAAGCCATGATATTGGGGGCTGCCGACAGTGGCGCTTCCTAGCTCAAGGGCAATAAGGGCTGACAGGGGTTCACCCTTGGCGAACCATGATGTTGGTAAAAGAAGGGTATTACCGGCCAACATGAGCACAGCCATTGTTTCGCCGGCTGCCCGGCCAAAAGCCAAACTTATTGCGCTTATCATGCTTTTTCTAGCCATGGGCAGCAGTACATGGATAGCTGCATAAGGCTTGGAGATACCCATGGATAGTACTGCAATTCGGTATTCAGCCGGTATTGAGCGAAGCGCTGAATAACAGCCGGTGACAATATAGGGAATAACCATTATTGCCAGGACCAGGGAGGCGCAAAATAAGGACTCGCCGCTCGCTAACAGGCGTTTGATCTCGAAGAATCTTACGAGTACAGCTGCTCCTAAAAAGCCGTAGACTACCGACGGAATACCTGTCAGCATAGTAAGCACGGGCTTGATAATTGCAGTGAGCCAGTCTGGGGCAAATTCGGCGAGAAAAATAGCGCAGCATACACCAAGCGGAGCAGCGATGAGCATTGCTCCAAGCGCCGACCACAGTGTACTGGCAAGCATAATTAAGAGCCCTAACTGCGGCGGTTCGGCAAGGGGTTGCCATTCACTGCCGGTCAGTATTGCTAAGACGCCTTGTTGCCAGGCAGGCAGACTCTCCTGAGCAATAAATGTAAAAATTGTTAGAAGCAGTAAGGCCATAGCGGCGGCGATAGCTGCGCTGGCAAGCGTTATAACGCTATCAGCGTTTTTGCTGATGAAGTGCATAAATATCATCCTAAGAATAAAATTGTAGGGTAGTTGCAGGCAACTACCCTTAGTTAGCGTAAAATTAAAAAGTTATTTGGCTTGAACCGGTACAAAGCCCATGCTGGACAGAGCTTTTACGCCCTTTTCTGATTGTAGGTAATTTAGAAACTGCTGTTCGCGATCATCTGGGGTAGCTTTAGCGATGACAATAAGCGGTCGGGCAATTTTGTACTTGCCGCTGGCAATGTTTTCGGTAGTAGGCTGAATTCCTTCGACTGATAATACGCCAATTTTACCTTTGTTTTGCTCAACAAGACCAACCGATACATAACCAATAGCGTCGGCATTATCCATGACCTTACCGGCCAAGGCGCCCATTGAAGGAAGCTGGACGGCCTCCTTAGCTATAGGAGTGCCTTTCATGATAAGTTCGTCAAACACTTGGCTGGCACCGCCGCCTAAATCCCGAATTGCCAAAACAATCGGCCGATTAGGCAGGTTTGGATCAAGTTGATTCCAAGTCTTGATCTCACCGGAGAAAATCTTTTTAATTTCATCATTAGTAATATCGGGTTTTACTGTAAGAACAGGGTTTTGCGGATTTACCGCAATGGTCAGCGCATCATAGCCTAGCGTATAAAGCGTATGATTGGTAAGTTTCGCTTTTTCCGCCTCTTTGACATCCCGCGAAACTAAACCCATATCAACGGTATTATTCATAGCTGATTTGACACCAAAGCCTGAGCCGCCGGTGGCCACGAATATTACGATTGGTTCATCGGGCAGCCTGTCGTTGACTTTTTTCCAGGTATGAAACTTCTCGGTAAAATCGTCCGCGCATTTGGCGATAACCGGAGCCATTGTGCTTGAACCGCCGATTTTAATCGAATTGTCCTTAGTGGCAGGAGCTTTTGTTGTCTGCGAACCGCAACCGCCGACAATAACCATCATTATGACTGAGAGCAGTACTACGAATAATTTTTTCAATCTAACCCACTCCTTTTGGTTAAAAATGGAAATACCTCTTTCCTATATTATTTTTATATTAATTCATTAATTTGTCAATATCTACGGCGAGACAGAAAAAAGATTGCCACGCGATGCGAGGCAATCTGAAGATAAATTCAAGCTTAGCTGAATGTTATATTTTGCTTACGTTAACCGCTTCAAATTCCTCGGTAATCTCTTTGGCAGGCGGTTTATCCATCATGCTGACAATATAAATTGCTAAAACTGACAGGAAGAACCCGGGCACAATTTCGTAAAGACCAAACCATGCAAACTGTTTCCACACCAGAACGGTAACCCCGCCGACGATAATGCCGACTAAGGCGCCGTTTCTAGTCATGCGTTTCCAAAACAATGACATAACGAGTGCTGGGCCGAAGGCGGCGCCAAAGCCTGCCCAGGCATAGGCAACCATATCAAGAATTAGGTTATTGGGGTTAAGTCCAAGGATAATAGCGATTATCGAGGCACCGACAACGGTCAGGCGACTTACCCATACCAGTTCTTGCTGACTAGCATTCTTGCGAAGGATTGCTTTGTAAAAATCTTGTGAGATGGCCGACGCAGTAACGAGGAGTTGGGAAGAGGCTGTACTCATGATAGCTGCCAGTACGGCTGAAAGAATTAGTCCGGCAACGAAGGAGGAGAAAAGTTGGTTGGTCATGACCAAAAATACAGTTTCTGTAGCTGAGCCGACAAGCGGGGTAGTAAGGAAGACCCTTCCAATCATACCGATAGCGACCGCAGCGGACAGTGAGAGAATAACCCAAGTCATAGCTATGCGAGTTGCTTTTTTTAATTCAGCTGTGGAATTTACGGCCATAAATCGTACCAAGATATGAGGTTGGCCGAAGTAACCCAAGCCCCACGCCATTAATGAGACAATAGCAATAAGCGACAGTGGTTTTCCATCTACCGAAGTGAAGGGGTTAAAAAGTTCGGTATTAAGCGCAGTAAGCGCTGCGTAGGTAGTCGCAGCCCCGCCGGTGAACTGCATGGCAGTGATTGGCACGAGTAATACGGCAAAGAACATCATAGTGCCTTGGACAAAATCAGTCCAACACACGGCCATAAAGCCGCCGAGAAAGGTGTAGAATACCACGACGAAGGCGCCGAGAATCAACGAAGTAGTATAAGGAAGGCCAAATACAGTATTAAATAGTTTGCCGCTGGCGACAAAGCCCGAAGAGGTATAAATTAAGAAGAAGATAAGAATAAAAACAGCTGATATTACGCGGAGAACCTGTGAATTATCCCGAAATCGGTTTTGAAAATAGTCGGGCATGGTAAGTGAATCATTAGCAATCTGAGTATACTTTCGCAGCCGTGTGGAAATAAACTGCCAGTTAGCCCATGTGCCGAGAATTAGCCCAAGCGCAATCCAACCGGCTTCCAATCCTGCGAGATAAGCGTAGCCCGGTAAGCCCATCAGCATCCATCCGCTCATATCCGACGCTTCGGCGCTCATCGATGTAACCCAGGCATTAAGCTTCCGCCCCCCAAGTATGTACTCCGACATATTTTTGGTCCTGTTGTAGAAATAAACTCCAATCAGCATCATTGCGCCTAAATAGACTGTAAATGCTGTAATGACTCCCAAATTAATGTGCTGCATTGTTTTAACTCCCTTGCTGTAAAATTATTATCATATGTTGAAATTATACAGTTGATACGCGATTACTGCAATAAGTGTTTATCGTTGGAATTGGCTGACTTTTCAGCGAATACCAATGTCTTTGAAGCTTTGTATGGCCAAGAATCAGGATTATACAATAGAAAAAGCCGGCTTTTAACCGGCTTTTTCTGGTATTGGCCTTGTTTAGCACCTGAAGAAACTGCCCGGAATATACTGAGGGTATATAAATAGGAGGGGGTTTCAATGCCGTTAGCTCCAGGTGTGCGAAATATAGTAGAAGTTATAACTCTGAGTAACTTAGGTAATTTGACAGCGCCTATTCCAATCCTTGTTATACCGGCCGGGTTAGCCGATTTATATATTTCAACAGTTCAGAATAATGTAAATGACGACTTAGGCTTAGCCCCTGATATTCAGCAATTAGTTAAGTCACTCATTATTAATAATGAGGTCGTGATAATTACCACTGATTCGTGAGGAATACAACCTCGATCCCAGTTCTTTAACGACAATTAAGGGCGGCGATTATAAAGGTTGTGTTTGCACCATAGACATTTAAAGCTTTTCCAATGTTTATAGTAGGCATAGGGTGGGTAAAAATACAGGTAGCTATAGTCTTCGTAAATTGGCACAGGCTTTTTTATATAATTTAAAATTAGTGGCTGTTTGTAACGCATAACATTCGCCTCCTGTTATATCTTATGTTCTTTAACCGGAAGCTGCTACACAAAAGCGCAGAGCATGCCATGAAGCTTGGTATTATTTTTCGCGGACGCGTAATAATAAATAAGAACCGCCAAAAGACTATGCGGTTTCTTTGGGTTAACAATAAGTTAACGTAGGGGGCAACGATCCGTGAAGAAAAAGCAAGGCAAACAAAGCATAATGTTCGCCGCACCGCCTTATATAACAAGCACCGCAACAATAGTCGGTCCTATGGAAGGTGAAGGGTTTTTAGGTGAGTATTTTGATATGATAATGAAGGATAATATCAACGGTAAGGGTAGTTGGGAAAAATGTGAGTCATCGATGATGGAATGGGCTATTAAAAAAGCGGTTGAAAAGGATAATAGTACTTTAGATGACATCGACTATATGTTGGCCGGAGATCTGCTTAATCAATTAATATCTGCTCATTTTGCCATGCGAAGCTTAGGCCGGCCTTTTCTCGGACTGTATGGGGCATGTTCGACTTTAGCGGAAAGTATAGTGATTGGCTCGATGATTTTGGATGGTGAATATGGGAGTAAGGTTGCAATTGCCGTTTCCAGTCATCACGATGCTGCCGAACGGCAATATCGTTTTCCAACTGAGCTTGGGGTGCAGCGGCCTCCTTCTGCACAGTGGACTGTAACCGGTTCGGGCGCGGCAGTATTGTCTGTGGAAGGGACAGGACCACGGGTTGTGGCAGCAACAGTCGGCAAAGTCGTTGATATGGGGGTAAAAGATCCAAATTCAATGGGACCGGCAATGGCTCCGGCGGCCGCAGATACACTATGGCAGCATTTCCAGGATACGGGCAGGCAGCCATCTTACTATGATATGATTTATACCGGCGACTTGGGGGTAGTTGGAAAAACTCTTGTTATTCAGCTGCTCCAAGATAAAGGGTTGGACTTATCGCAAAACTACGAAGATTGCGGCTGCATGATTTATCGCGAAGAGCAGGATGCCCATGCCGGAGCTAGCGGTTGCGCCAGCTCTGGTATAGTATTTTGCGGGTACCTGTATCCTGCTATGTTAAAAGCAAAATTAAAGAAGATATTACTAGTTGGAACCGGCAGTTTGCATAGCACCACTTCTTATCAGCAAAAGGAGTCTATTCCTTGCATTGCCCATGCGGTGGCTCTTGAAATGTAAAAAACGTTAACATTTTTTTACGGCAGCGCAATTTTTGCAGGGTTATCATAGCTAAAAATAGAAAAACCAAACCGTTAAAGCAACCACTATAATTGGGGGAGGTAATTGTGTGAAAAGCTTTGCGGAAATAATCGAGGCCGCCAAGAAAGTGCCTGCCTGCAGAATTGCTGTGGCGGCGGCCGAAGATGAGCATGTGCTGGATGCTGTGGTCGAAGCCAAAGAACGAGGCATTGCCGAGGCGGTTCTAGTCGGCAGTAAAACTAAGATTGAAACTATTGCGTCGAAAATGAATATAGATATTAATTGTTTTGAAATTATTGATGAACCTGATACCGCCAAAGCTGCTTTAAAGGCTGTGCAGTTAGTCAGCTCAGGGCAGGCTCAGGCCGTTATGAAGGGGCTTGTTGCTACGGCCGATATGCTGAGAGCGGTGCTCAATAAGGAAGTCGGGCTGCGAGCCGGAAAAAACATTTTATCTCATGTAGCTGTGGCCGAGATACCTGGTTTTGATCGGCTGATTATTATTACCGATGCGGCTATGAATGTTACTCCTGATTTGCTGCAAAAGGCGCAAATTGTTCAGAATGCTGTTAGCGTAGCCCATGCAATTGGCGTGGAATGTCCTAAGGTAGCTTGTTTGGCTGCTGTTGAAGTAGTTAATAGTGATATGCCGGCTTGTGTTGATGCGGCGGCGCTTTCCAAGATGGCAGAGCGTGGGCAGTTAAAAGGTTGCATCATAGACGGGCCGTTAGCGCTAGATAATGCCGTCAGCGTGGAGGCGGCTGAACATAAAGGGATAAAGAGTCAGGTAGCAGGGCGGGCTGATATTTTAATGGTGCCCGAACTGGTATCCGGCAATGTTCTGTATAAATCAATAACCTATTTCGCCAAAGGAAATCTGACTGGTATTATCGTAGGCGCTAAAGCGCCGGTTATTGTGACCTCGCGATCAGATTCAGCTGAGGCAAAACTCAATTCTATTGCATTGGCCGTAATGGCAGCCCAAGCTAAGTAGAAAAGATACAATTCTGGAATATGACACCTCCTGTTTGTGCAAAATACTAGCAGGAGGTGTTTTTCTGTGCCATTAAATTTTAGCCAGAAAGAGAAAATGCTATTAGCTGACCAAAAAAACCATGAGCAAATCTGTATCCAAAAATATCAGAGCTATGCTAGCCAAGCTCAAGACCCGCAATTAAAGCAATTATTTAGCCAACTTGCTCAGCAGGAACAGACGCACTTGGATACTTTAAACCAAATTTCCAGCGGTCAAGTGCCTAGCATGTCCCAGGGGCAGCAAGGTCAACAAAGCGGTCAAAATCAGCAAAGCTCTATGCAGAGCAGCGCGCAGTCCTCGGCATCGAGCAGCGCGCAAAATAATTCTCAGTCGGCAAGCAGCATGCAGAATCAAGCTTCGTTTCCTGGTTATGGCACCAGCAGTCAAGGCGATGCCACGCTGTGCAATGATATGCTGATGACCGAAAAGTATGTTTCGAGTGGATATGATACTGCAATTTTCGAGTTTACCAATGCTCAAGTACGCCAAGCTTTGAATCATATTCAAAAAGAAGAACAGCAGCATGGTGAAAAGATTTTTAATTACATGCAAAGTAAAGGCATGTACAATGTCCAGCAATAGTTCTGCCGGCAAATAAAAAAACTCCTAGTTAATCGGGCTTTTGCAGCCAGGTTGCTAGGAGTTTATCTTTTAAATGCTTAATTTTGTCTTGATTCTTTCAATTGCCTCCAAGGTGTTTTCTTTACTGCCAAACGCAGTTAACCGGAAATAGCCTGCACCCGCTGGGCCAAAACCGGTGCCGGGTGTGCCGACAATATGAACGTTGGTGAGCAGTTTATCAAAGAAGGCCCAGGAATCCATGTTATTAGGCGTTTTGAGCCAAATATAAGGGGCATTGACACCGCCGAAGGCTTCTAGGCCGGCGCTAGCCAAGCCTTCACGAATGATGCGGGCATTTTCCATGTAGTAGTCGACCAAAGCTTTGATTTGCTGCTGGCCGGCTGCCGAATAAATGGCCTCAGCTCCTTTTTGAATTATGTAAGGAACGCCGTTGAACTTGGTAGTTTGTCTTCTGTTCCATAACTTATTAAGCGGGATTTGTTTCCCGTCTGCCGTATAGCCCATTACTGTTTTTGGCACAACGGTAAAGGCGCAACGTGTTCCGGTAAAACCGGCATTTTTTGAAAAAGACCGGAATTCGATGGCAACGTCTTTGGCGCCATCTACCTCGTAAATACTATGAGGAACACTGTCTTCTCTGATATATGCCTCATAAGCAGCGTCATAAAGAATTACTGATTTATTAGCTTTAGCGTAGTCAACCCATGCTTTGAGCTCATCTCTGGTCAAAGTGGTACCGGTCGGATTATTTGGTACACAAAGATAAATTAGGTCAGCCCGTTCTGTCGGGAGGGCAGGTTTAAAGCTATTTTCGGCATTGCAGACAAGGTAAATCACCTTGCCGAACCGGCCATCCTGCTGAAGTTCGCCTGTACGACCGGCCATTACATTGGTGTCAAGGTAGACTGGGTATACCGGGTCGGTTATGGCAACAGTATTATTAAGTCCGAAGATTTCCTGAATATTTCCGACATCACTTTTTGAACCGTCGCTGATAAAAACCTCGTCAACATCTAACGAAATGCCGCGGGGAGCATAGTCGGTACCAATGATTTTCTGAATGAGGAAATCATAGCCTTGTTCAGGACCGTAGCCGCGGAAGGTTTTTTCGTCGGCCATTTCATCGACCGCCTTATGCATGCCTTCGATTGCAGCCGGCGGCAGCGGTCTGGTAACATCGCCGATTCCAAGGCGGATAATGTTTGCCTCAGGGTTTTCATCTTTAAACTTAGCTACCCGGCGGCCGATTTCCGCAAATAAATAGCTGCCAGGCAATTTAAGATAATGTTCATTAATTAAGGCCATAGTAGTGTTGCTCCTCTCTATCACTAACTAAGGTAGTATAATTTAAATTATATTACTTATTGGGTAAAAATGGTAGTAGTTATCATGTTTTTCATAACCTGAACTTGTAATTTTATTTTTTTAATACTAAAATAAATAAAATGTAGGGGGGAATTACAGATGGCCAAGATCCCAAAAAATCTTAGCGATTCTGATATGATGACAAAATGGGAAAAGGAAACTCAAAAGGAAGAAAAAAACGAGCTTCGACAAGCACCTGCTGTTAAGCCGGGTTATGAAAGCGGCTTCCTTACACCTGAACTCACGCAGACGGTTGGTAAGGCTTTGTTGGAACTAAAAGTCAAGCTATACAAGGAAGGTATTGTCGATTATAATATCAAGGTTAAGCAGGAAGGCAAGCAGGTGATACTGACGGCTGTCCCCAGGAAAAATAAGCCGAAAGCATAACATCAAAATAGGATTATTCAAGCAAAATTGGTAATTTTCTGAATCGAGAGAATGTATATTTTTTCACTTAATTTACCGAAGAAATGATGGTAAATGTCGGAAAAGATATTTACATACTGGGACATACGGTGTATATTATATAATAATAATGTTAATGTCGAGTCTAATCTATGCCTGAATCCAAGTGGTATTTTACATTAATTGGACAAGGTTCAGGGAACAAGAGTGACAACGGCAGATAAATTCTATACTTATATAGCCTAAGCTGTATAAATATACTTTGTATTCATAATGCAAAAGAGGAGAGGGGATTTGTTTCAATGAGAAAGATGAAGACAATGGATGGCAACACAGCCGCCGCACACATCTCATACGCATTTACTGAAGTGGCTACCATCTATCCGATTACTCCATCGTCACCAATGGCAGAACATGTAGATGAATGGGCTGCTCAAGGAAGAAAGAACATTTTTGGCCAAACTGTAAAAGTGCTTGAAATGCAATCCGAAGCAGGGGCTGCTGGCGCTGTTCACGGTTCCTTGCAAGCAGGTGCTTTAACTAGCACTTATACAGCTTCACAGGGTCTTCTGCTCATGATTCCTAACATGTACAAAATTGCCGGTGAATTACTGCCGACAGTATTCCATGTTAGTGCTAGAGCCTTGGCTGCTAATTCACTGAACATTTTTGGTGACCATCAAGACGTTATGGCAGCAAGACAAACCGGTTTTGCAATGCTGGCTGAGAGCAGCGTACAGCAAGTAATGGACTTAAGCGCGGTTGCTCACTTGGCTGCCCTTAAGAGCCGTGTTCCGTTTATTAACTTCTTTGATGGTTTCAGAACTTCCCATGAAATCCAAAAAATCGAAGTTTTAGAATATGATGAACTGGCTAAACTGGTTGACATGGAAGATGTTGAAGCTTTCAGAAGAAGAGCACTCAACCCTGATCATCCGGTAGTACGCGGTACTGCTCAGAATCCGGATATTTACTTCCAAGAGCGAGAAGTTTCCAACAAGATTTATGAAGATCTTCCGGAAATTGTTGAAAAGTACATGGCTGAAATCAGCAAACTTACCGGACGTGAATACCACCTGTTCAACTATCACGGCGCTGAAGATGCTGACCGTATGATTGTTGCTATGGGCTCGGCATGCGACGCTATCGAAGAAACTGTTGACTTCCTCAATGCTCGCGGAGAAAAAGTAGGCTTACTAACTGTCCATCTGTACAGACCATTCTCACTTGAGCATTTCTTCAAATATATTCCGAAAACTGTTAAGAAAATTGCTGTTCTTGACAGAACTAAAGAGCCTGGTTCACTCCATGAGCCGCTTTATCTTGATGTTAAGAGCGCTTTCTATGGCAAAGAGTGGCAGCCTGTTATCGTAGGCGGCAGATATGGCCTTGGTTCAAAAGACCTTGTACCTGGACATATCATTCCTGTATTCGACAACCTGAAATTAGACCAGCCTAAAGACGGTTTCACTGTCAGCATCGTTGACGATGTAACCTTCACATCGCTGCCGGTTGGCGAAGATGTTGATACTACTCCGGCCGGAACTAAGGCATGTAAATTCTGGGGTCTTGGCTCCGACGGAACTGTTGGTGCAAATAAGAGCGCCATTAAAATTATCGGCGACCACACTGACATGTACGCTCAAGGCTATTTCGCTTATGACTCCAAAAAATCCGGCGGTATTACCGTATCGCACCTGCGTTTCGGCAAGAAACCGATTAAATCCCCATATCTCATCAACAAAGCTGATTTCGTAGCTTGCCACAACCAGTCCTATGTATTCAAATACAATGTTCTGGAAGGCTTGAAGAAAAACGGCAACTTCCTGTTAAACTGCACCTGGAATCAGGAAGAGCTTGAAGCTAACCTGCCGGCAGCTATGAAACGCTACATTGCTAATAACAACATCAACTTCTACACTCTTGATGCTGTTAAGATTGCTAAAGAAATCGGTCTTGGCGGCCGTATCAATATGATCATGCAATCAGCCTTCTTCAAGATTGCTGACATTATTCCGCTCGAAGACGCACTTAAATACCTTAAAGACGCTGTTGTTGATTCTTATGGCAAAAAAGGCCAAAGCATTGTTGATATGAACAACGCTGCTATCGACCAAGGTGTTAATGCTATCGTAAAAGTTAATGTACCTGAAGCTTGGAAAACTGCTCAGGACGAAGTTCAAGAAGAAAAACAAGTGCCTGAGTTCATTAAGAATATCCTTGAGCCGATGAACAAATCCGAAGGTGACAAATTGCCGGTTAGTGCGTTCGTAGGCATGGAAGACGGTACCTTCCCTCTTGGTACTGCCGCATATGAAAAACGTGGTATTGCTATTGATGTTCCAGAATGGCAAATGGATAAATGTATCCAATGCAACCAATGTTCGTATGTTTGTCCGCATGCAGCTATCAGACCGGTATTGGCTACTGACGAAGAAGTTGCTAAAGCTCCGGAAGGCTTTACCGCAAAAGCTGCTATCGGCGCAAAAGATCTTAAATTCAGCATGATTGTATCACCGCTTGATTGTACTGGCTGCGGCAACTGTGCTCAAATCTGCCCGGCAAAGGAAAAAGCGCTTGTTATGAAACCGCTTGATACTCAGCTTCACCAAGCTCCGGTATGGGATTACGCTGTAGCAGCAATTGCTCCTAAAGCTAACCCTGTTAACAAGCTGACTGTAAAAGGCAGCCAATTTGAACAGCCTCTCCTCGAGTTCTCGGGTGCTTGCGCAGGCTGCGGTGAAACCCCGTATGCTAAGCTTGTAACTCAACTGTTCGGCGACAGAATGATGATTGCCAACGCTACCGGTTGTTCTTCAATCTGGGGCGCGAGCGCACCTTCGATGCCTTACACTACTAACCACAGAGGTCACGGTCCGTCTTGGGCGAACTCTCTGTTCGAAGATAATGCCGAATACGGCCTTGGTCAGTATCTTGGCGTAAAAGCAGTAAGACAAAACCTTGCCAATGATATTAAACAAGCACTTGAGCTTGGTATCAGTGCTGAACTTAAAGCTGCATTTGAAGGTTGGCTGGAAAATATCGACAATGGCAATGGCACAAGAGAAAGAGCCGACCAACTTATCGCTCTGCTTGAAGCTGAAAAAGGCGATAACGAACTGCTTAACAAAATCTATACTAACAAAGACTTCTTTGTTAAGAGATCACACTGGATCTTCGGCGGCGACGGTTGGGCTTACGACATCGGTTACGGCGGCCTAGACCATGTTCTTGCTTCCGGCGAAGATGTTAATGTCCTGGTATTCGATACCGAAGTATACTCTAACACCGGCGGTCAGGCTTCCAAGTCTACTCCGGCTGCGGCTATTGCACAATTTGCTGCTAGCGGCAAGACTACCAAGAAGAAAGACCTCGGCATGATGGCAATGAGCTATGGTTATGTATATGTTGCTCAGATTTCCATGGGCGCTGACAAAAACCAAACCTTAAAAGCTATCGCTGAAGCTGAGGCATATCCGGGCCCATCCTTAATCATCGCTTACGCTCCTTGTATCAACCATGGCCTTAGGGTTGGTATGGGCTGCAGTCAGCTTGAAGCTAAGCGTGCTGTTGAAGCCGGCTACTGGGGAATGTACAGATTCAACCCGACTCTTAAAGAAGAAGGCAAGAATCCGTTCACACTTGATTCCAAAGAACCTACTGCTAACTTCAGGGAGTTCCTTATGGGCGAAGTTCGTTACTCCTCCCTCAAGAAACAATATCCGGAGTTCGCTGAGGCTCTGTTCGCTAAGACTGAAAAAGACGC
The DNA here is from genome assembly GCA_012523975.1 of Veillonellaceae bacterium. NCBI lineage: Bacteria > Bacillati > Bacillota > Negativicutes > Veillonellales > Veillonellaceae > Veillonellaceae bacterium. The sequence goes on along the minus strand of JAAYSF010000038.1, from coordinate 58,617 downwards.
TATGGAAAGACTTGAAGGCTACAAGCGTCTGGCAGCACAAGAATACAAAACTGCAGCCAAAGAAGCTGCAGCAGCAAAAGAATAAATTTGATCTAAAAAATCCGGAGGCCGTAAGGCCCCCGGATTTTTACTATTCAGAATTTCAGCAGTCCAATATTCCCTCAATTTATTTTATAGTTAATGCCAAGCAGCGAACTAGTGAACTTGATCCATTCCTTAACAGCAAACGGGATATATTTATCCTTCTTCCAAATAATCGCCAAATCCCAGTATATAATTGGGTCAACAAGGGGAATGCTTTTTATACGCTTAGGGTCAAGATCGCGGCAGATGGTTGTCGGCAACAAAGCCACGCCAAGCTTAGCAGCGACCATTTCCGCAATAAAGTCCCACTGCGAACTTTCGCAGATAGTTTTGGGATAGAAGCCGCGCTCGCTGCAGCGTTCGATTATGGTGTCATGGAGAGAGAAGTCTTCGCGGTAAAAAGCAAGCGGCTCATCTTTTAATTCGACGAGACTAACTTTTGCTTTGGCAGCTAAACGATGATCATTAGGCGTGATAACCATTAACGGTTCTTTGACAAAAGAAAGCATTTCGAAAGCATCTTCTTTAACAATAGGCAGAGCTACGACACCGATATCGAGGCTTCCATCCTCGATGCCGTATTCTACTTGCCTTGAGCCGACTTCAATAAGTTTAATGGTAATGCCGGGGTATTGTTGGTTAAATTTGCCGATAATTTTCGAAAAGAAACTGGCGCCGATCATTGGTGGCAAACCGAACAGAATGTTGCCTGTTTTAAGCTGCATTACATCAGACAGCTCTGATTTTAGATTCTGAAATGAATTTATAATGTGCTGGGCTTCGTGAAGCACTGCTCTGCCGGCATCAGTAAGTTCGATCTGGCGGGTGGTCCGGGAAAATAACCGAACTCCGAGTTCTTCTTCGAGTACCTTAATCATTTTGCTAATTGACGGCTGCGAAATATGCAATGCTTGAGCAGCCTTGGTAAAGTTACGATGGCGGGCAACTTCAATAAAGTATACCAAATGATGGATATCCATTGATACTTAATCCTCCGGTAAGTGGTTTTCACTATGTAGTATTTATAAAACTTCTTACCATAATACTAGAATATCCTATTTTTAGCTATATACATACTAAGAGAAATGAAGTATAATGTCGCTTGGCTTTGATTTTTTCTAATAATGTTTCACGAAAGGGTGTTGCCAGGATGAATAAAAAGTATGACGTAGCTATTATCGGTGGTGGGCCGGCAGGTATTTTTGCTGCGTATGAACTTGCGGCTAAACAGCCAAATGCCAGCATTATTCTAATTGAAGAGGGACGTGATATTCACACCCGCAGGTGCCCAATCGCCGAAAAGAAAGTTGCTCAATGTATAAAATGCCATCCCTGCAGCATTATGCGTGGTTTTGGCGGCGCAGGAGCCTTTTCGGACGGCAAGTATAATTTTACTACTGAATATGGCGGTTGGCTTAATGAATATCTTTCGGATAATGAAGTCTTGGATTTAATAGACTATGTTGATAAAATAAATATGCAGTATGGCGCGCCCTCGGAGGTATTCAGCAGCAAGAACCACGGTTTGTCCCGACAGGCGCTTGCTTATGACCTTCATCTTCTTGAGGCTAAGGTTCGCCATTTAGGAACGGAAAACAATCTAACCATCATGAAGCATATTTATGAGCACTTAAAAGAAAAAGTAACAATGGTTTATAACCAGCGTGTTACCAAAATAAATATTGGTGACAACGAATTTTCCTTAGACTTTGAGGGGGTCAAGGAAGCGGTTGTCTGCAGCTATCTGATTGCCGCGCCTGGACGGGCCGGCTCGGAATGGTTTGCTGGCCAGTGTCGTGAATTAGGTCTGCAGCTTTTTAATAATCAGGTGGACGTCGGAGTAAGGGTCGAGATACCGGCCGACGTTTTTAAGCATATAACTGATGAAGTTTATGAAGCTAAGCTAGTTTATCGTACTAAACAATATGGTGATCTTGTTCGAACCTTCTGCATGAATCCCAAGGGCTATGTAGTTGCCGAGAATACTGATGGGATTATTACCGTCAATGGTCATAGCTATCGTGATGAGAAGCTCCACAGCAAAAATACTAATTTTGCGCTATTGGTGAGCAATAGATTTACTGAACCATTTAACGAACCGCATCAATATGGCAAACGGATTGCCTCTTTCTCCAACATGTTAGGCGGTGGCGTACTGGTGCAGCGCTTCGGCGATTTAATTAAGGGACGCCGTACGAATGAGCATCGCATGGCCCAAAGCTTTACTAAACCTACCTTAAAAGCTACGCCCGGCGATTTGAGTCTGGTGCTGCCTAAGCGTCATCTGGATAATATTATTGAGATGATCTATGCCCTTAATAAGATTGCTCCGGGCATGGCCAATGATGATACTTTGCTGTATGGTGTTGAAGTTAAGTTTTATAGTTCACGCCTCAAGCTCAGTAACAAACTGGAAACCGCAATTCCAAATATGTTCGCCATCGGCGATGGCGCCGGCGTAACGCGCGGACTGTCGCAGGCGAGCGCCAGCGGAGTATATGCTGCTCGTACTATAATTGAGCGAATGACTATGTAATAATTACACCGAGAGTTGCCGCGCAGGTTATATAGACATTGCGCGGCATTCTCGGTTTTTTCTATTAAATGGGACTTCTCTTGCAGGAATATATCTATATTTAGCGAAAGCAGTAAGCACGAATATTGTATACATACGGCTATCATAAACTGGTAGCTGCAGTAAGGGGATGAATGTATGTTTGACTGGAAACCGGAATATAATCTAAACATTGCTGAGATTGATAAGCAGCATAAACGACTGTTTGAATTAGCCGGGCAATTATATGACATAGCTAAAGCTAAAGATGGATATGATTATTATGATGAAATAAACAGGATTTTTGGAGAATTGCGTGATTATACGGTGTATCATTTCGGCTATGAGGAGAAATTATTGGCGCAGTACGGTTATGACGACCAGGAAACCAAGCTTCACAAACTGGAACATGGCGGCTTCGTTAATAAGATAATCCAGGTTAGTAAACAGGACCTTGATAAGAATGAAAAACAGATTCTGCTGGATGTTATAATGTTTGCTGTCAATTGGATTGAAAAACACATTTTGCATACTGATAAAAAATACAGCGAGTTTTTAAACTCCAAAGGGGTTTACTAAGGATAAGGAGATACATATGGAGGTTAAATCATTTATTATTCACCATTTGGTAAAGGGAGCCGACCTTAATCATCATGGTACACTGTATGCGGGAAGAGGCGCGGAATGGCTGGTAGAAGCCGGATTTGTCGCTGCCTCTAGCTTAACATCGACTGAAAGCACAGTATGCTTAAAAATTCATGGTATGACTTTTACCAGACCGGTTAAGAAAGGAAGCCTCCTTAAGTATGAGAGCAGGGTTGTATATGCCGGCCGAACAAGTCTGATATCCTATGTTAAGGTAACAATGGCTCAAACTGATGAATTTGTTGTGGATGGCTTTCTGACCTTCATACATGTCGATGAGAGCGGCAAGGCTACGCCGCATGGCTTAATCGTTGATCCGGTTTCAGCAGAGGAAATAGAACTCTATGAGAAGGCAAAATCCTTTAAAAATTAATAAGTGTGAAATAAGCAAACGACTTGGCGCAGGCCAAGTCGTTTGCTTATTGAAATCTTTCAAATAATCCAGGAAATATTTTACTCTTAGCGCAGCCTTATACCTGAGTTCGTGCTCCTAAATGCTCACAACGCTAGATTTCATCAATACCTATCGATTCCTTCCTGGCAATATATTATATTTAACTATAAATGGTATGAATAATTGACATAAGTGTAAGGGAGGACATTTTGGAATTGTCGGATAATTATGTACTGTGAAAAAATAAACAATATTGCTATAAAGTATGGTAATTTGGCGAAATGTGATAAATGACGTTTGCGGCTTCCTTGGAACATTCTAGGATATTAAAGGAGGTGATGAAAGAACTCCGAGGTTAAGCCGATTAAAAAAATAAGATATTCCAGAGGAGGGGACAGGTTTGGATGCTTTATTTGCTGCAATACCCTTAATCGTATTTTTGATTGGTCTTCCTGTTTTAATGAAACCAGCGGTGAAAGTAGCACCGGTTGCATGGTTAGTAACAGTTTTAATTGCTATTTTTTATTTTGGATTCCCCGCGCAGGTAACGTTGTTAGCAGCGCTGCAAGGTGCAATTACCGGTATATTCCCGATAATGTATATCCCTTTTGGGGCAATTATTGTTTACAATGTTCTTAAAGCTACCGGCTGGATGGACAAGATGCAGAATGCAATGTCCTCGATTACCATTGACCGTCGGGCGCAAGCTCTGTTAATAGGCTACGGATTCAGCGCTTTCCTCGAAGGTATTTGCGGTTTCGGATCGCCTGTTGCAATTCCGGCCAGTATCTTAGTAGGCCTTGGTTATGATCCGCTGATGGCAGCGTTGGTATGTTTGGTGGCCAATACCGGACCGGTTCCGTTTGGTTCACTGGCTATTCCGACTGATACACTGGCGCTAACAACTCAGCTTGACTTCATGAAACTGTCGCAAATGACCGGTCGTTTAATGCCGATAATGGCCTTCATCATGACTTTCGCCACTGTCTTTGTAATGTCAGGCGTTAAAGGCATGAAAGGTATTATGCCGGCTATCCTTATTACCGGTTTGAGCTTTTCAATCGTAGAGTTCCTGGTTGCTAACCTGCTTGGTGCAACCCTTGCCAGTATTTTAGGTGCGCTCGTTTGCTTAGGCGTACTTGGCTTCTATCTCTATACCCGTAAAGAAACTGAAGTTTGGCTCTTCCCTGGTGAAAGTGCTGCTGCAACCGGCAGTGCCCATACCCTCAATTTTAAAGAGCTGGGCTTATCCTGGCTTCCATATATCCTGTTAGCCCTTCTGGTTATCGCAGTTAACCTGCCCGGAACTAAACCAATCTTTGCCGGAAAAGTTGCCGGTACCGAGTGGATGCTGATTAAGGCGCAAATCTACAACCCGAATAAGGTTTATGCCTTCACTTGGCTGCAAAGCCCTGGTACCATTACAATTATCGCAGGTCTGATTGCATTCCAATTCATGGGTATCCGGTTCAGCGATTTTACCAAACAAATTGGTATCACTTTCAAACAAATGGTGCCAGCCTTCATAACTGTAGCCTGTATTCTGTCGATCTCTGAGGTTATGAACCTGACTCTGCCGATCATTGATCTTAAATCTAAAGCTGTCGTTTGGGCAACTGCTAGTGGGGCGGCGCAGCCGTCGATGATTGCTGTAATGTCGAAAAGCCTTGTAGCGGCAATTGATAAGGAAGTCATGCCGTTCCTCAGCCCGGCGATTGGTGCCCTTGGGGTATTTGTCACCGGCAGTAACACTTCAGCCAATGCGCTGTTCGGCAACCTGCAAACACTGACTGCTCAAGGTCTTGGCTTATCTGATGTTCTGATGGCTTCAGCTGGCAACGCCGGCGCTTCGGCAGGTAAAATGATTTCCCCGCAAAGTATCGTTATCGCGGCTACCGCTGTTGGTCTGATGGGTAAGGAAGGTGTAATCATGCGCAAGACTATCAAGTTTGCAATCCCGTATGCACTCTTCCTTGGCGTGTTAGTATACCTCTATCAGTTCGTATTCCCAGGCTTGATTCCCTAAAGGTTAAAACATAGAAGGCGCCCACAATATGGGCGCCTTTTTAAATGGAGGTATTTACTTAGCCTATGAGGTAGTTGTTACTTTTTGGCATTGCCTAAAAAAGGTAACCAAAAAGGCCAGGCCCTCTTCCAAAAACCTCGGAACGGTTTTTTCCATAATGGGCCGAAAGATACGGAGTACGGGGATCGATTAAACGAACCGGCCTTTTAAGCGTTACCCCGGTCATACTCTTACGGAACATTACGGAAGCCGCTGTAGGATAGGTCCTTGATTTTTTGGTGCTTTTTTATCAAGAAAAAAGCACGGCTGAGCGGTTTATAGATGCTTCTTTACAAATTTCTCAATGCGTTCGAGGGCTTCGAGGAGGTTGGCGGTTGAGGTGGCATAGGAGCAGCGGACATAGCCTTCGCCGCAATCGCCAAAGGCATTGCCAGGGACAAGAGCTACTTTTTGGTCTTTTAATAACTGTTCGGCGAACTCAAGTGAGGAAAGCCCGGTGCTTTTAATACTGGGGAAGATGTAGAAGGCGCCTTTGGGTTCGAAACAGGTCAGTCCCATACCACGGAAGCCTTCAAGCATCAGGCGGCGGCGGCTATTGTATTCGGCTACCATCTTTTTCATGCTTCTTTCGCCGTTTTGCAGGGCCTCAATAGCGGCAATTTGGGCCGTTACAGGAGCGCATAACATTGTGTATTGATGAATCTTGGTCATAGCACCGATAAAATCCGGGTTTGATAGAGCATAGCCGATTCGCCAGCCGGTCATGGCATATGCTTTGGAGAAACCGTTAAGCAGGATAGTGCGGTCACGCATTCCCGGCAAGCTGGAAAAACATATATGATCCCCCTCATATGTGAGATCACCGTAAATTTCGTCAGAGATAACAATAAGATCATGTCTGACAGCAAAGTCGGCAATTGCCTCAAGCTCTGTACGGGTTAGGATCGCCCCGGTCGGATTACTAGGATATCCGATTAATAATGCTTTGGTTCTAGGACTGACGAGCTTTTCCAACTGTTCAACAGTGACTCTGAATTCATTTTCAATATAAGTTGGGACGGGTACTGGTGTGCCGCCCGCTAAAGTGACACAAGCTTTATACGATACATAACAAGGCTCGGGAATTAGTACTTCTTCCCCCGGAGCAAGAATAGCGCGCATCGCCAAATCAAGAGCCTGACTGACGCCGACTGTAACCAGTATTTCTTGCCGCGGATCATAGCTTACATTATATTGATTTTTAAAAAGCTTGGCGATTTCCTGTCTTAGTTCAAGCAGGCCGTAGTTTGATGTATATGCGGTATAACCGCGCTGAAGGCCATAAACACAGCTTTCGCGAATGTGCCAAGGGGTAACAAAATCGGGTTCGCCTACTCCCAGTGATACAACGCCTTTCATTTCGGCAACGATATCAAAAAACCGTCTAATGCCCGATGTCGGCATTGCTGCTACTGTTGGCGCTATTTTATCACTGAAGCTCATGGTGACACCACCAATCTGCGATCTTCTTCTTTATCTTCAATGATAACTCCGTCTTCTTTATACTTCTTCAACATGAAATTGGAGGTAGTGCTGACAACTCCTTCGATTGTCGCCAGTTTAGTCGAAACAAATTCAGCCACCTCTTTGAGGGTGCTGCCTTCGACTATTACCTGTAAATCGTAGGTTCCAGACATTAGATACAAGCTGCGAACTTCGGGGAATCTGTAAATGCGTTCGGCTATGGCATCAAAGCCTACTTCACGCTGCGGCGTGATACGGACTTCGATGAGGGCAGTGACGATATTGGCACCTGCTTTTTCCCAGTTAATAATAGTTTGATACTTAACAATTATTTTGTCGTCTTCGAGCTGCTTGATGGAGGCGACTATCTCTTCTTCGGGCTTGCCCAAAATTGCAGCAAGCTGTTTTGTAGTTAAAGTATGATTTTGTTCCAAAAGTTCTAGTAGTTCTTTCATTTAACACCCTCCTTTAAATTAATCGAAATAAAAAGTCCCGTCCTTTGAAAAGGACGGGACAAAAACCCGCGGTACCACCTAAATTAGCCTCGACGGCTCACTCTTCCTATTAACGCTAGGCTGCGGCTCAGCTTATAACATGCAAATGCGTGTTTTCAGCTGGCGGCTCCAAGGCGGCCTACACGATAACCTCCCGCCGGCTTGCACCTTACCCGGCTCTCTGAAGAAAGACTAATTCATGTATTTTCCCTATCATTGCCTTTTAATATTAAGCTAATATTATGTTAGCACAGCCGATAAATTAATTCAAGCTTAACGAGCGGTAAAGCTGCAATATTCTGAATGGTAATAACTAGTGCTGTAGCCTACTGTACTGCAGGAATATTTTTATACCAGTTTCAAATCTACGAGATCTTTTTCTGACAAAACCGAATCAACGACAATCGTCAGTTCGGCGGTGAGATCTAACTCGTAAGGCTGGGCAAGCAATTTACAATCAGTATCGGTTATGACCTTAACAATCGGCCGGGTGGGAAGTTTCGAGATAACATTGGTGACAACCCCAATTTCACCGGAATTAAGGGCAATAAAACTGCCAATCGGATATAGAGCAATATTACCGAGGAAGGTTGTCAAAATATCAGGGTCAAAATGGATATCCGACAGGGCAACGACAAGCTCATAGGCATCATGGGCCGGCATGCAGCTGCGGTAGGGGCGGTCAGCTGTTACAGCGTCATAAACGTCTGCGATTGAGACGATTTTGGCAAATTCATGAATGTGATCGCCGTCTAGACCACGGGGATAGCCGCTGCCATTTTGCTTCTCGTGATGCTGAAAAGCTACATGGGCGGCAAGGAGCGGAATTTGCTCAATTTGTTTGCGCAAAACATTAAAACCTGTTTCGGTATGTTTGCGCATTACCGCCATCTCATCATCGGTTAGATGGCTAGGCTTATTTAGAATTTCAAGTGGCACGAAGGCTTTGCCGACATCATGCAGGAGCGCACCTAGCGCTAGAGTTTGCAGCTTTGACTTGCTGTAGCCTAACTGCAGCCCGGTTACTGTTGAAAGAATGCAAACATTCACTGAGTGTCCAAAAGTATAGTTATCGTATGTTCTAATATCAGTAAGGTGTACCAGCGCCTGGCGATTTGTTATAACCTCATCAACGATACTTTTGGCAGCTTGTTCAAACTGCTCAATCTTGATGGAGGCAGTTGACTTGAGGTCATCAAAGGATTTTTGCATAAGCGAGACTGCTTTTTTTCTTGTCTCTTCTTGGATAATCTCAGGTATTTCGATATCATCAAGGTAGCTGTTTTTTATATAAATTGAGCCTAAGCCATTTTTTTTTAACCGGTTAATAAAGGCTTCAGTCAAAACCGTTCCAGTGTTTAGTAGCAGGCGACCATCGCTGCCATAAATATGCCGTCCAACAACCATTCCCGGCCGAAGGTTGGCTAAAGACATCTTTTGCATAATTCCTCCGCCATTTAAACAAGGATATTACAATCAATAACTGTAAAAATTTTCGACGTTTTCCACCAAAAACCTTTTTTATCTAGCCAGCTCTTACCTATTTTCATGTTGCAGGTAAATGTCAATCATTGTAGAATAACATTTATTACTATAGTAATAATATTAAGTTGAGAACTCTACCAAAAGATTTAGATAAGTAAGGTGAACCCGATGGAAATAAAACAAATTGACAAACTAAAACTCTATGGTTTTAATAATTTGACAAAGACGCTGAGCTTTAATATGTATGACATTTGTTACGCAATTACACCGCAGCATCGTAAGGAATACATCGAATATATCGATGAAGAGTACGACGCCGATCGCCTAACGGGGATACTTGAGGAAGTTGCGCACATGATCGGCGCAAACATCCTCAACATTGCAAAACAGGATTACGAGCCACAGGGGGCCAGTGTTACTATGCTCATTTCAGAAGAGGGTATTGAGCCCTGTTCTGACGCCGTAGTTGCTCATCTTGACAAGAGCCACATTACTGTCCATACCTATCCGGAAAGTCATCCTTATAAAGGTATCAGTACTTTTCGGGCTGATATAGATGTATCAACCTGTGGTGAAATTTCGCCGTTAAAGGCGCTTAATTTTTTAATTAATAGTTTTTGCTCCGATATTGTAATTGCTGACTATCGGGTGCGCGGCTTTACCCGTGATGTAAAGGGCCGCAAGTTTTTTATTGATCACAAAATAAACTCTATTCAAAATTTTATTGCCCAACGGACTCGCGAGCTCTATCACATGATCGATGTTAACATGTATCAGGAAAATATCTTCCACACTAAAATGATCCTGAAAGAGTTTGATCTCGATAATTATCTGTTCGGCACTGAACAACGCGATTTAACCCCTAGTGATAAAAAGAAAATCAAACAGCGGCTGAAAAAGGAGATGGCTGAAATATTCAGCGGTCGCAATATACCTAGGGTTTAAAGGATTTGGTTTTGCAATAATTCAATAAATTTTTGAGCGGCAATAGGAACTGGCATGTGTTTGAGAGTTAGGATCCCTAAGCGGCGCGGCATAATGGCTGCGTTGACTTTAAGGATAAATATCTCACCCAATGCCAGTTCTTTTTGGATGAATTCCTTACTGACAAACGAGATGCCTAACCCGATTTTTACTAAGTCCAATAACAGATCAACACTGCCTAATTCAAATTCCGGCGTAATGTGAAGTTCATTTTGCTCAAACAACTTATCGAGATATGACCGTGTTACCGAGTGTGGTTCAAGCGCTAATATTGGGTATTCGGTAATATCCTGAAGTGACAGTTCGCTGTTCTGCAAATGCTTATAAGCTGGACCAGCGATAAAGACGTCGTTGATTGTGATAAGCTCAATAATATTTAGCCCTTTCGAGGGTTTAACGGCCGGAATATTGGCGATGCTAATATCAATGCGTCCTTTTAGCAGCAGTTCTGCGCATTTTGAGGACGGCCGGTTAGTAATGCTGATTTTTACTTGCGGATAAAGCTGGTTATAGCGTCTGAGATAAGGTAAAAGGTAGTGGCGGCAGATGGTATCGCTGGCTCCGATTCTAATTTCTCCGCGTTCCAGCGAATGGACCTCTTGCAAATTGCGTTCACCGGTTTTAATAAAGTTAAAGGCTTGTTCGACATGCTTATATAAAAGCTCACCGTCAGGTGTGAGCTTGACCTGCTTAGTATTGCGCATAAAGAGTTTGGTATCTAATTGTTCCTCTAACAGCTTGATGGATTGACTAACCGCTGACTGGGAGATATAAAGCTTAGCGGCAGCGTCGGAAAAGCTTAATTTGGCGGCAACATAATAAAAAACCTTGTATAATTCGAAATTTACATCCATTATAAGCACCTCTTATGTGTGACATTAGTATTATTAATTGTCATTATTAATGCTATTATACTAAAATGAAAGAAAAGACGCTATCGAGGAGGCCCGTGATATGCAAACTATTAGACGCATTTTTGTGGAAAAGAAAGCTGGGTTTGATGTTGAAGCTCGCAGTTTATATGCTGATCTCAAAGAAAATCTTGGCATAGCAGGATTGACCGGCGTTCGGATTGTAAACCGCTATGACGTGGCCGGTCTTGATAATGAGGAATATAATAAGGCCCGTAATATCATTTTTGCTGAACCCCCAGTTGATAATGTATACGATGAAGAACTGCCTGTGGACAAGTATGCAGCCATCTTTGCTATTGAGTATTTACCCGGTCAGTACGACCAACGGGCAGATTCAGCAGCTCAGTGTATCCAGATCCTTACTCAAAAAGACCGGCCGAATGTCATCTCGGCAAAAGTGATAATTCTGTACGGCGTAATGAGCGAGCAGGAGATTATTAAGATTAAGAATTACTGTATCAACCCTGTCGAGGCAAGGGAGGCGGCTTTGGCTAAACCGGCAACCCTTGAGATAAGCCATGAGATTCCGGATAATGTTGAAGTATTAACTGGATTTATCGACAAAACCACTGATCAATTGAAGGTGCTGTATGCTGACCTCAGCCTTGCCATGAGTTTTGCCGACTTTGAATTTTGTCAGCAGTACTTTAAAGAGACTGAAAAACGTGATCCGACAATTACTGAAATTCGCGTAATTGATACTTATTGGTCGGATCATTGCCGTCATACCACCTTTAATACTGTTATCAACAATGTCGAAGTTGCACAAGGGCATTTTACTAAGCCGGTCAAGCGGGTTTATGAGGAATATCTCGATATTCGCCGCGAAATTTACACGTCCCATCACAAAGATATTTGCTTGATGGATATTGCTGTAATCGGCATGAAAGAACTAAAGAAACAGGGCAAGCTGGGTGATTTGGATGAGTCTGATGAAATAAACGCCTGCAGCATTGTTGTTGATGTGGATATCGACGGTCATGGTGAAGAATGGCTGATAATGTTTAAAAATGAAACTCATAATCATCCTACCGAGATTGAACCATTTGGCGGGGCAGCTACCTGCCTTGGCGGCTGTATTCGCGATCCGCTGTCAGGTCGGTCGTATGTTTATCAGGCCATGCGGATTACCGGCAGTGGCGATCCGCGCCGCAAGGTTGAAGATACCTTGCCCGGCAAACTGCCACAGCGGAAGATAACCATCGGTGCTGCCTCCGGTTATAGTTCATACGGTAATCAAATTGGTTTGGCCACTGGACATGTTACGGAGATCTATGACGAAGGCTATATTGCCAAACGCATGGAAATTGGAGCAGTTGTAGCTGCGGCGCCTCGGACCAATGTCGTGAGGGAAGCGCCGGCAGCCGGAGATGTTGTAATCTTAGTTGGCGGTCGGACAGGGCGGGATGGCTGCGGCGGTGCAACTGGTTCTTCGAAAGAGCATACTGAAGAATCGCTGGCATCCTGCGGTTCAGAGGTCCAAAAAGGCAACCCGCCCACTGAGCGGAAAATTCAGCGGCTGTTCCGCAACCCTGAAGCAAGCAGAATGATCAAACGCTGTAACGATTTCGGGGCCGGCGGTGTCTCGGTATCAATCGGTGAACTCACCGATGGCGTGGCAATAAATTTAGATGTTATACCAAAAAAATATGAAGGTTTGGACGGCACGGAGCTAGCAATTTCGGAGTCACAGGAGCGAATGTCAGTTGTCGTTGCCGCTGAAAATGTCGCAAGATTTATTAGTTTAGCCGATGATGAAAATCTTGAGGCAACAGTTGTCGCTGAGGTTACAGCTGAGCCACGCCTTAAGATGATGTGGCGCAACAAAAATATTGTTGATTTAAGCCGTGAATTTCTCAATACCAATGGTGTAAAACAGCAAACTGACGTCTATGTAACGGCGCCTGAACCGACTGCTAATTTCTTTTCCCGCGTTAACCCTGAAATACTCGCTGACGGCAACGATCTGCAAAAAGCCTGGCTGGCTAATCTCCGGGATATTAATGTTTGCAGTCAAAAAGGCTTAATTGAGCGGTTTGATAGCAGCATTGGAGCTGGCACGGTAATTATGCCGTTCGGCGGCAAGCATCAATTAACACCGGCTGAGGGGATGGCGGCAAAGGTTCCGGTATTAAAGGGCGAAACGACTACTGCTACTATTATGACCCACGGGTACGATCCTAAATTAACAACCTGGAGCCCTTTCCATGGTGCGGTGTATGCGGTAGTCGAGGCGGCGGCCAAGGTTGTGGCAATGGGCGGCGATTATCATAAAATTCGCTTGACGCTCCAGGAATATTTTGAAAAGCTCGGTCAGGATAAAAGGAAATGGGGTAAGCCGTTCGGCGCCTTGTTGGGAGCTTTACATGCTCAGCGGCAGCTGGGGATTCCGGCAATTGGCGGTAAAGACAGCATGTCCGGAACCTTTATGGACCTGAATGTGCCGCCTACACTGGTAGCATTTGCTGTAGCAACAGCAAATGCCAAACATATTATTTCACCGGAATTTAAAAAAGCGGACAGCAGGGTTGTGCTAATACCGCTTGAACGCGACGAGTATGAACTGCCTAATTTTGATAAACTGTCGCTGGGTTATGCCAAAATTTTCGAACTGATTGCTGCGGGCAAGGTTTTGGCCGCTCACACCGTTAAGACTGGCGGTATTGCAGCTGCGGTAAGTAAGATGAGTTTCGGCAATAGAATCGGCATGAAATTTGCAGAGGACGTTGCCTGCGATAAATTATTCAGTGCTGATTACGGCTCAATTATTCTTGAGCTTGGCCAAGAAATCGACCTGGGCCAGACGCTGGGTGACATTGAGTACACCCTGCTTGGAACAACTCAATCTGAACCGGTCATATTAATAAATAATTGTACGATAAGCTTAGATGATGCGCTGGCTGCTTGGCAGCAGCCGCTTGAAAAAATTTTTCCGACTCAAACTGAAAAAGTTGTTCCGCAGCCGGCTTATAAGCCATACTATCGCTCACAACCAAGTAAGTCTTCTATAAAATGCGCCAGGCCGCGGGTATTCATCCCGGTTTTCCCCGGTACAAACTGCGAATATGATTCAGCAAAAGCCTTTGAACAGGCTGGGGCGGCTGTCAGCACCCTGGTTGTGCGCAATTTAACGGCAAGCGCCGTTGAAGAATCTGTCGAGAAGATCACCGCCGAGATAAATCAAGCCCAGATTGTTATGCTGCCGGGCGGGTTTAGTGCCGGTGATGAACCTGATGGTTCCGGCAAGTTTATTGCAACCATGTTTAGAAACCCACGAATTAAAGAGGCTATTGACAACCTGCTTAAACAGCGGGACGGTCTGATGCTGGGGATTTGCAACGGATTCCAGGCTCTCATCAAGCTTGGTTTGGTTCCTTACGGTGAAATTGTCGATCTTTCAAGTCAAAGCCCTACTCTTACCTATAACAAGATTGGCCGTCACATATCATGCATGGCTCAGACTAAAATAGTATCAAATCTTTCGCCTTGGCTTAGCAATGTAGATGTTGGTGATATTCATACAATAGCTCTTTCGCATGGCGAGGGACGATTTGTGGCCGATGCTGAGCTTATTGAACAGCTAAGCAGAAACGGACAAATTGCCGCTCAATATGTTGACCTTGATGGCAACCCGAGCAATGATGTTGAGTATAATGCCAATGGCTCTATGTGCGCGATTGAGGCAATAACCAGTCCTGACGGCAGAATTTTAGGTAAAATGGGCCACTCTGAACGGATTGGCGCTAATGTTGCCAAAAACGTACCGGGTTGTAAGGATCAGCAGTTATTTGCGGCCGGTGTAAAATATTTTGGCTAGAATGAATAGTTAGGTTGGTAATAAGTGTGAGCCTCCGGTCTGTTTGGCGTCAGCAACGTCCATCATGAGGCAAGTAGTAAGACGAACATTAGATGGAGATGCGCAGTAGAACTTCAGATGTCTCCAACCATTTGATGAAGACACTTGATAATCTTGTCTATCGGCAGGTCTGCCAGTTAATACGTCAAGCCAAAGTTCTTCATTACCGTATTTAACACGGGAAATCATAATTGGTTTCTTACCAAACAAGCGATACCAGATACCATCGCCAATTATCATATTAGCAAGATACTCGGCATTCTCGCCAAACTGAACAGAGAACAGTTTAGTTGTAGGCATGCTGGTATTACTTGCTTTGTGAACAACGAAAGTTTCGTCACCGGTGAAGACACCATCTCTCAATGTTCCACGAACAAATTTAACATCGGTAGCGGACGCGAGTTCCTCACCGAACTTTTCTACCATGCGATTCCGGGGCATCTTGCTCTCCCCGAAAACTACAGTAACAGTAGTCTCTTTAGTTTTGTAATCGGTTTTGGAATCGATCATAATCGACGAATAAACCAGTTCCATCTTCTTGCCTGCGTAAGTTGCCCGCTCTAAGATAGTGCTTACCTTGCGATCCCGACGCATTCTTTTGGTAGTATACACTTTACCTTGTTTAGCAGCGCGTGCCATCCAAAGTTTACGAGCTTTGGCTTGACGAGAAGCTCTTTCTTTGATATCCTGTACTTGAGAATTGTTGTTGACTGTGTTGGTCATAATTATTCTCCTTTTGACACCTGTTGGCAGCAGGTGTCTCTTATTATTTATAGGATACTTTAGCCATCCCTACAGGCCATCAATGCATGCTCTTTAACGTCCCATGCAAAGGACAAAAAATAAAAAAGACCACGAACTTAATCGTGATCTTAAAATAAGAAATTAATTATTTTGCTATTTTCTCAACTATTGCACTATTATGATTGGTCCGCAATGAAACGCGATCTAATCTTTTTTCTATTCTATTCAGGCTATCACGAACTTGATCGTTCACATCTGCTTGAACCTCTCTAGCATCATACAAAGCACCAAAATGCATGTCCATCTTATTCTCAAGGCGAACAATGTCTGCCCTTGTCGCCATATTCTCTTCGATTTCGTCAAATCGTGTGTTAACTTTGTCAAATCGTGTGTTAACTTCGTCAAACCGTGCTTCCATCTTATCAAGACGTTGAATGATTTTTTTTAATAATTCTTCCATCAAGATCAACTCCTTAATTATTATTATACCACAATCGCTGATGTTTGCATGTTTTAAATCTACTTATTAAAAATAGATCTATCTACTACCTTTGGCTGCCACTTAGTATTACAAGTTCATTGGCTTGGCCAGATCGTGACAATGCTTAATCATTAGATCGTTGCTTGTACTTCACGAGCAATTTAACTGCTTTCTTATCTAAGTCTTTGAACTTGATAACTAACTCTTGGGCTTCCCGTACTACTTGACGGGCACGTTCTAACTTTTCTTTCTTGTTACTCATAGCACGACAGCTCCTTATATGTATTTTCATCGGTTTGATTGCCGACACGATGCTTTAAAGCTGAGTTACACAGCTACCTATATCTAGGCGCATCGGCATCTTTTGTTTATTGTCCGTGATGTCAGGACATGGTATAATAGAGACTGAAGTTGCTCTTATCTACCAAGCGGATTCCAGGTAACTGGACCAGTAGTGATGCTAGTGACATCACAATCAGGAAGAGACGCTCCTAATAAAAGAACGCCGGCAGCGGCTACTGCTAGCGTGATCTTTACAGGGGCGTCTTTTCTTAGCTTCCAACGCTTATCAGATCCAGGAAGCTTAAATCCTTTTTCAGTAGAAACAGTAACCTTTTTAGAAGTGGTGTTAATAGCTAAGTTATTCATAATCAATCTCTCCTTTAAAATTTGACTTTTAATTTTTAGCAGATTAGAATAAAAGAAAAGAGGCGTTTAACGTCCGCCTCCAAGACGCTCCAGCCTATCTGCCTATATAGACAGATACATTGGAGATTGTAATACTAACTGTGCCGTGTAGAGACAGCAACACAATTAGAATTACAAGGATGACCGTCACTGCTGCTACAGTGGCGGTTTTTCTTTTATTCATAGTTGACCTCCTTCCCTTTTTTTAGTAGTGCTTATGCACTCCATACTGCAGCCATACCTAGATAGTACATAGCTACAGAAGCAGAGCATAAAAAAATAAGCAGTTTATTACTGTCGTGCTTAGGACATCTAGTTTGTATTGTTCTTTTATCTTTTGTGCACATAAGACTTAACAATTAAAGGCATTGCTATGAATTTTATATTCATCATTTTTAAGCACATCCATAAAGATAGCATCATCTTCTAAGCGATGATTTACCATCTTAAACATTCTGTTATATACATCTGTGCATACAACAGTTTGTGTACCAGTAGCTGACACTACAGTATTAGCAGCCAATACTAACATTTCTTGAATCTTGTCTTCAGCTTTGATATAACCAATAACACGTTTAGTGTTATTAATTAAGCATGATACCTCTATGCCATGATCATCAATTAATTCAATAACTACAATACCTGCCTTTTTAAGATGAAAAGCTTTAGTTTTGATTTGTGCAATAGTCATAATTATTCTCCTACGTTTAAGGTCCGCGTGACCATAATTTGTTTTGCGTTGAGTGATACCCGGGGGCTAAAAGTTTTACTTACAATCATGAATAAAGTCAAATACATACCGAGACGATCTGAGACATTTTCATTTATAAATAAAAAAACTTTGAAACGACTAGGTTAAAAAATATATAATAAAAATTTTTATTTATAATAAAAAAATGTGAAAACACCTATTCTCGCTCCGTAATATGTCTTTCAAACAGCGAGAAATGGAGTCTTCACAATATGGCAAAAGTAAGACCAAATAAATATACGACAGAATCTTTTAAAAAAAGAGTTTATGAGTTAGTCGGTAACGAATATACTGTCCTTGGTGATTATGTTAAATCTTATAAAAAAATTCTGATGCGACACAACACTTGTGGTCACGAATATGAAGTCATAGCTTCTAACTTTGTCAATATCGGAAATAGATGTCCTAAATGTAATTCAAGAAATAAAGTTTTGGAAGCAGATATTTTTAAAGAGAAAGTATTGAATCAAGTCGGCAATGAGTATTCAGTTCTTGGAGAATACGTAGATGGGGACACCCCTATTTTAATGAGGCACAACATATGTGGAAGAGAATGGATGATACGGCCAACATTTTTTGTCGGTAAAAAACGCAATAGGTGTCCTCGATGCAATCGCGGGAAAGCAACTCTTGAAGACTTGAAGATTAGAGTCAAAAATAAACACAGTGATCGTTTTACTATAATTAGCAATGAATTAAGTCACGGTTACTCCGATGATATTGTTGTTCTCGATAATAACTGCGATCATCAATACTTAGTAAAGGGCAATACACTAGTTAGTAGTAATCCGGTGTGCCCAATCTGCGCTGAAAATAAGAAGAAAGAAAAAGCGGAAATAAATACCGCAATAAATAAAAAATCCCCCACGAAATAAAACAATCGTGAGGGTGCAAAGAACCCCTGACCTACCGTAATATACGATAATGTCAGGGGTTAAATATTTACTGTTGCTAAAATAGCAACGTACTATTTTTTCATTAACATGAGATGTTCTACTAATTTCTCATTAAAAACTATGATAAGTTTGTCATCTCCACAACGAGCGGAACGAACCGGCGGCATACTCGTAGATCCGTCTTTACGTTTTTCATCTGTGGTAGCATTACCAGGGTGCTTAGATTTTTCTTTATTATTAGCATGTCCCATAAATGTACCCCACCCTCTCTTCTCTCAGCAATTATTTTATTTATTATATCACTTATTAATAAAGCAAGGAAGGTAGATTCATAACCATGTCAATCATTGATGATCTCGAAAGAGAAGAACTCGCGATTCGTCGCTTAAAACACCGCAAAAATTATCGTCACTTTCGCGCTCTTAAAGACACTCAGCAGTCATTCGAGGCTAAGGTCTTGGAAGCTGTTGGGACCGATTATATCGTAACAGGAACATATCGTGGTATTAATAATCGCGTTAATATGAAACATGTTACCTGTGGCCACGAGTGGCCAGTATTTCCTCATAATTTTCTCGTTAAAGGTAATCGTTGTCCTAAATGCTTCGGCCGGGGCGCTATCCCTTTAGATACAGAACAGTTAAGAGAAAGAATTCCTAAATTAACCAATGGCGAATATGAGATAGCCGGTGAATACTGTCCTCTTTCCCGCCGGATAAATATTAAACATGTTACCTGCGGTAAGGTCTGGAACGTGTTCGTAAAAAACTTCTTATATAAAGGCACAAGATGTCCAAGCTGTGCCAAGAAACGCAAAGCAAATATTAAAGCTTAAAAAAAAGTAAAAAAGAAAGACTACCATTCTGTGTTATTTTAAATCTATTAACACAAAACGGTAGTCTTTTTCTTTCTTTTTTTGCTATTTAAGTAAATAGCCATATGTTTCAATTAATCTATCTTTAGCCGGACCGTCTTTTGTTAAGGACAACATTTCCAATAACATCTCTTTTGTCGGTACAAAAGATTTAGTCGGAGCCTCAGCGTGTTTAACAGCAGCCGTTTGTTTTCTTGACTTATATAATTCAAGAAATGCAGCTGGATCTGATTTACTATTAATCAGATCAATTTCTTTATCTAAATCTTCACGTAATTTTCTTTCAATCTCTGCGGCCTTTTCTTTTGCCTCTCGTTTTTTCTTACTTTTTGAAAATTGAGCATCTGCCCATTGTTGGCCATAATTTCTCTCAATGCTCCTATACAAATAAGACGGATAATGATTTACATTTTTCATGTTTTTAACATACTCTATCGCATAGTAGATACGAGAATTGTTATATGTTTTAAGAAGATTATCGACAACAATCTCATCCATCTCAAAAGGTTTTTCAAGCATTATTTTTTTTAACTCATTTCTGTCAGGTATTAAAATATAGTCCGTATCAAATAGCGTCCCTTGACAATTATTTAAATATCGTTCTAAATCATGATATTGGACCGGAGGCTCTGTTAGTCCTCGCTTGTTTCATTCATAATTGCAAGGAATTCATCCAGGTTTTTAAATAGTATATCAACCAATTGCGGATCAAAATGTTTACCGCTTTGTTCTTTAATATATAGTAATACTTTATCAATCTGCCAGGCAGGACGGTAAACCCGGTCGCTGCTGAGGGCGTCTAAAACATCGGCAATAGCAGTTATTCGCCCATAAATATGGATATTTTCACCGCAAAGATTATTAGGATACCCGGTGCCGTCAAATTTTTCATGATGTTGAAGGGCTATGATGGCTGCCGTTTTTAAAAGCGGCCGGTTGGAACTGCTAAGAATTTGGTAGCCAATGAGCGAATGGCGTTTGATTACAGCAAATTCTTCAAGCGTAAGCTGACCCGGCTTTTTGAGGATTTTATCCTCGATAGCCAGTTTACCGATATCATGCATTGATGAAGCTAACTGTAGCCGGGAAGCTTCATCTTCGTTTAAACCGTATTTAAGCGCAAACAGCCGGGAATAACGAGCTACTCTTTTTATATGGAGGCCGGTTTCATGCGAGCGATTTTCGGCCATTTCTCCCAAAGTAAAGAGCATTTCCATCTGGTCGTTAGCCAGTTGCTCATTTAGATAAAGGTTATCAAAGGCGGTACTTACGTTATTAAAGAAGACAACTACAAGGTCTTTCTGAATTTTGTTTAAGGTTTGCAGTCCTTCAAGATATATAATGCTTTCTGAGCCGGAATTACTATGGTAATAGCCCAAAAACCGATTGCCGAAATGCATGCTTTCTTTAGCGGTAAAAACGGTATTGAGTTCGTTTAAAATATCCTGAGGCAAAACAGTTTCGATTTTTTCGTTGATATGTTTTTCAAAATCACCGGTTGCAGCCATAATTCGAAAATCGCCGCCGGTATTCGTTGCAGCAAAACCGGAAGTTTGGCAGTATAAAGAATTCTTATTCAGGCCAAGAATAGAAACAAGTTGTCTAAGAACTCCTGATACAAATTTGGTCATTGATTGAACTTTAAAGATTGATGCCGAGGCTTCGATAATTTTTTCCAAGCCCTGGCGGTTAGCATCAATTGTTATTATATCCCGGTAGGCCCGCAGGGCGGCTATTACCGTTGTGAAAAGCTTACGGGCGGTAAGTTCGGTTTTTTCTTTATAATCATTAATATCATACTCGAGAATTACTTTTTCCTCAGGAGCCTGACCTGCTTGGCCAGTCCGAAGTATAATCCTTACAAACGAGTTATTTAATTCTTCGCGAATATAGCGCGCCACTTTTAAACCAGCATCGTCGTCTTCCATTACGACATCAAGCAGAAGAATGGCAGTATCGGGATGTTTCACAATAAGATCGCGCGCTTGAGCTGCCGAGTAACCGCTGATAAATTCAAGCTTCTTTCCCTCAAAGACAAAATGACGAAGGGCTAATTTGGTAACACTATGGACAGCTTCGTCATCATCAATAATCATAATCTTCCAGAAACTATCTGTTTGCGGCTGGAAACTTTCTGTTTCTTCAGCCCATTGAAGTAAGTCATTAGACTGGTCGGCTTCGACTGCCTCCTCCAGGTTGTTCATAAGGTACCTCCATTTTCGGTTGGAATTGTTATAGTAAAGCTTGTTCCTTGATTTGGCCGGCTAGTGCAGCTTATTGATCCTTTAAGGTTTTGGGTGACAATATTGTAAATAATATTAAGCCCTAATCCGGTACCGCCATTGCCTCGACGAGTTGTAAAAAAAGGCTCAAAAATTTTAGGTAAGTGGTTTTCGGGAATGCCGATGCCGTCATCTGAATAAATAAGTGTTAGCTTATCATTTTGGTGGCTTACATCAATTGTGATGGTTCCCTGATTTCCTGACGGATAAGCGTGAACAAGTGTATTTATAATTAGGTTTGTGATAATATGGGAAAAGTCACCAGGATAGCTGTTTAAGTTGATATAATCATCGCATTTGACAATAATATGGTGGTTGGCTTTTTTTAGCTGGGGTCGTAAACTTAAAATTACTGCCCCAATGTATTTCTTGATATTGAAGAATTGTTTGGCATCACTGGAGCGGTCTATCGCTACTTTTTTAAAACTGGATATTAGCTCTGAGGCTCTCCTCAGGTTTATGAGAATAATTTTTATCGCTTCATTAGAAGCAGCAAGATAGCTATCCAGTTCGGATCGTCTTAATGCATTGGCTTTGAACTGTTTAACAATGGCATTGGTTTCCTGTTCCAAATATGAGGCTGCCGTTACACCTGAACCGATAGGAGTATTTATCTCATGAGCAATGCCGGCAACCAGACTGCCTAATGAGGCCAATTTTTCCTGCTGAATAAGATGCTCCTGAGTTTCTTGGAGTTTGGCAAGCGTTTGCTGTAAATCTGAGTTAGCGGCTTCAAACTCCAATACACGACTTTCAAGAGCCTGATTGAGCTGCTTAATTTCACGTTCAGCTTGGCTAAGCATCAAGTTATCACGCGATAAAAGCAGATTATTGTAGGCCATGGCAGAAATTTTTTGGGCTAGCAGCCACAATAAACGAAGAATCTTTTCGAAACGCGGCAGCGGCATATCGCGGGTTTGGTCCAGCGCGTTGGCCAATCCGTCAGGGTCTGCCCCGATTTCCAGAGCGTAAGCCCGAAGATGATCGGCGTCGACTTCACCTGAGTTTATTTGCCCAACTACCCAATTGGCGATATGCTTGTTGTCTACAGTGATAGGTGCGCTAGCATCAATGAAGCCGCAGCTAAGGCACTTCTGATAGGTTGGCACAAGTAATTGATGAGCTTTCGCTCCCATAACTTTGCCGGAATACATACAGTTTTCTAAGCCTTTTTCTGTAGCCCGTACCATGTTGCAGACTTTAGAAAAGTTGCTCGGCTGGGTTATGGGATGTCCGTCCAGATCGGTGATTATCGTCGCTATCCCCAGTGCTTCGGCATAGACATCCTGGATTTCCTGTAGCTCTTCAATGGCTATAAGATCAAGCAAGGTAATATTCTCTAGACCATCGAATTTGTCCAATTTGCGACCTCCTATGAATGTTGTCAACAATTCCGAACTACATAACTATTCTGAATATAATTATACAATAAAGATTAGGAAAGTCCTGCCAAATTATAATCGTAATGTCGAAATTGGTGAATTTTGTATTTATACTGTACCTTTTGCGAATTGTGTGTAATATAATAGAATGGTACGGTGCGTTATTTGCGCCGATAGGAGGGGTTATTATTAATTTTCAGCCAATTAAATTAGACGATAAACCAGTTTTTGATAGCTTTTTTCGCGCACGCCGCTATGAGAATGCGCATTTTAATTTTACGAACCTCTTTATGTGGCGTCATGCCTTTAACATAGAGTGGTGTACTGAGGCAGGCTTTTTATTAATAAGAGCAGCTTGGGGCAAGGAACAATTTGCACTGCAGCCGTTTGGTCCGGAGGCTGAATTAGGGAAGGCCATTACGATATGGGAGGATTATTTCAAACAAAATAACCTACCGTTTATCATTAGCGGAATAGAGAGCGGAGCTGCCCTTCAGTTTGAAAAACTCAGACCAGGGTTTTTCAAGTTCCACGAAGATCGGGATAATTATGATTATATTTATAGCGCCCAGGATTTAATAAATCTTAAAGGCCGCAAGTTCCATAGTAAAAAGAATCATTTCAATAATTTTAAAAAAGTGTACAGCAACTTTGTTTATCTGCCCTTATCTGCTGAGTTAGTCGGACAATGTGTTGCCACCGCCGCCGATTGGTTTGAGAAGAAGACCGATACGATTAAAAATGAGCTGATTGATTATGAAAAAAACGCGATAATTGAAGCGCTTACCAACCAGGAATACTTAGACCTTACCGGCGGTGTTATCATGATTAACGGCACTGTCGAAGCGTTTACCTTTGGGGAACAGCTTAATGCCGATACTGCAGTTATTCATGTCGAAAAGGCTAATGCTGATATTCGCGGCATATACCCCGCAATTAACCAGCAGTTTGTAAAACATGCTTGGTCTAAAATGCGTTATATTAACCGCGAAGAAGACATGGGGCTGGAAGGTTTGCGTAAGTCTAAGCTTTCATATAACCCAGTTAAGTTTGTTAAGAAGTATGTGGTGACCATTAGAGATCAAGAACAAGACCGTAAATTAAAGCAATCTTAAAAAAATAGTTACAACTAAAGTCTTTTTTTCACAATTGGAAATCGGAAGGAATATTCGCGCTAATAATCAAAATAATATAATAAGTATCGTGTTTGGAAAAATTTCAGAGGTGATAATCATGAAACAGGTTAAGTTAGCGTATGGTAAGGGGCATGTTGTAGTTAATGTGCCGGATAATGCAGAAGTAATCGAGCCTCGTCATTTAGACGGTTTGGCTGATGAAAAAGCGGCAGTAATCAAGGCAATGCGAAATCCTTTTGGCACCCGACCGCTCAAGGAAATGGTCAAGGCGACCGACACAGTCGGTATTGTAATTGCCGACCTGACTCGTCCTACTCCGAGTCATAAATTGGTACCATGGATTATGGAAGAACTTTCTCATGTGCCGCGGGAAAACTTTGTCGTCATCAACGGATTAGGCAGTCACCGGGCGAACACTCGTGAAGAATTAATTCAGATGTTAGGTGAAGATATAGTTAATACCGTAAAAATCGTTCAAAGCGATGCATTTAATCCGGACGAGCTGTCTTATGTAGGCACTAATAGTTATGGTTCAAAAGTATACCTAAATAAAACTTACGTAGAATGTGATTTCAAAATTGTAACCGGTTTCATTGAGCCGCACTTCTTTGCCGGATTCTCAGGCGGCCCCAAAGGCATCTGCCCTGGTATATGCAGTATTGAGACTATTCTTGACTTCCACAATGCGCAAATGATTGGTGATCCTAACAGTACTTGGGGGACTATCGCCGGGAATATTCTGCAGAATGCTGCTACCCAAAACTGCCTGATGGCCAAGCCGCAGTTTATGCTCAATGTCACTTTAAATGGCGACAAAGAAATTACCGATGTATTTGCTGGCGATGTAATTGAAGCTCATCGCATTGGTTGTGAATTTGTTAAGAAACATGCTATGTATGCAGTCGATGAGCCATTTGATATTGTCATTACAACAAACTCAGGCTATCCGCTTGACCAAAATCTGTATCAGACTGTTAAAGGAATGAGCGCCGGTGCTGAAATTGTCAAGCAGGGCGGTGCGATAATTGCAGTTTCGGAATGTTCAGATGGCTTGCCGAACCATGGTAACTACGCGGATATTCTTAAAGCAAGAAAAACGCCGCAAGAACTCCTCGATATGATTAACGAACCGTCTTATCGGTTATTCGACCAATGGGAAGCGCAAAAGCAGGCGATGATTCAATTAAAAGCTGATTGCTATTTGTATTCGTCACTTGATAAAGAAACCGTTAAACAAGCTATGCTAAATCATGTAGAAGATATAGAAGATACTTTGAAACAGCTCATGGATAAGTATGGCCCGAATGCAAGAGTAGCTGTTCTGCCACTAGGACCGCTGACTATTCCATATGTAAAATAAGCTGAAAATCGCAGCCGTACCTGGCTGCGATTTTTTTTAGTCTACCAGAATTTCTAACTATAAATTCTCGCGACATAAGCGCAAGCCCCTGGCTTGCGCTTTCGCTGAAGCTCGGCGCTAGGCCGGGTTTTCTAATTTAGACATTTTATGATTACATTTTCAGCAAAAGTTAAAGTGCGCTGGCCAATTTGTGGGCAGTTAGGGCATCCGAGTACAAGGCGTGAGGTTGAGGTGAAGACGATGCAGTAAGCGCGGTTAAAATATCCCGGCCGGCGTCCATGCCTTGCGCGCCAAGCAGCGCCAGAAGATCATTCGGTCTGCTCTGAGTTAAAGCTGATGATATTGCTGATTCAAGACTGGAAAAATATGTATACTCAACTTGTGAATGATTAAGCGTTTTAATGAAAGCAGCTTTCTCGTCAAATTGGACGGCGTCGCTACTGTTGACGCTGCCAACACTTGCTGTAATCGCCAGTGAAAAACCCAGCTTTTTCTGGTAGTCTGCCAACACTTTTGCATTTGCCTGATTAATGGCGGCGCCGCGGTTGCCGCGAATGGCATTTACAACAAATAGCCGGCGGCAGCGAAAGGTCGGCAGTGAATTAAGCACGGCGCTAATGCTGGCAGGATTAAGCGCAGTGTCATCAATTACCGTCCTGGCGTTTAAATGAAAAATATTCATGCGTCGTTCGACGCAGCGAAAACTAGCGAGGGCTGCTGCAATCGAGGAAACAGGAACACCATGAATAATAGCGGCGGCAGCAGCCAATAAAGCATTCTCAATATTATGAAGGCCTGGTACCGACAGATTAACGGTGATGCGTGTAGGGGCTAACCTTTGTCCGGTAACTGTTACGAGTTCGCCAAAACTGAGTTCAAACCGGCTGGTGTAAGCATGGGTGCTGATTGCGCTTGCGGTGATATCGGCTTTGGTATTGACACCGGCTGTAATAAGTCTGCCGTCAAACCCGGAGGCAATCGTCCGGCAGCAGGGGTCGCCTATGTTTATAATAAGCGGAGTATCTTTACCTAACAGATTAATAAACGCCTTTTTGGCGGCAAAATAACTGTCAAAATCGCCGTGAAAATCAAGGTGGTCGGGGCTAATGTTGGCTAGGATACCGCAAGAAAATTGGAGCGTGTCGACTCGGTGCATTTCTACGCCCTGGGCAGAAACTTCCATGGGGACATGGGTGACACCGTTTGCCCGCATTTGGGCCAGATAGTTATGGAGGCTGATAGCATCAGGCGTAGTCAGACGGCTGGGAAACGACTGCTGGCCGGTGTTCACCTTTACGGTACCGATCAGGCCGCATTTTAAGCCTGCATGGCTGAGGATTTGCTCAAGCATATAGGTTATAGTTGTCTTGCCATTTGTTCCGGTTACGCCGATTACGGAAAGGTCACGTGATGGCTGATTATAAAACCGGGCTGATGCTTCAGCCAGAGTCTTACGGGCATTGGCCGTAACTATGACCGGAATGCTGAGAGGGGGCGGTGGCTGGTCGGTTACAATGGCTATCGCCCCGTGCCGTACAGCCTCTTGAACGTATTGATTCCCGTCCGTCAGGCGACCTTTTAAAGCAAAAAAAATATCTCCGGGTTTGACTTGGCGTGAATCGCAGGTAATGCCTGAAGCCTTTTCGATTAATTCGAATAGTGTGCTCACTATTTCACTTCCTTTCGGCTTGCTAAAAAGCCAGTATCATAGTATTAAGCTGCGTGGCGAAAAGTGAGTAAAAAGGCAGTCGGTTTCGAATAATAAGCGAGGGTGAATTTTTTGCAAAAGATTATGGTAGTTGTCCTGTTAGGTATGGTCTTAGCATTAACTGGTTGCAGTTTAAATAAACCAGCTCCTAAGCCGGAACCACCGAAGGTTCAAGAAGGGGTAACACTGAACGGAACGGCTATTGGTAATCTGTCTTTAACCGAGCTAGAGGCTCTCCTAGCCAAAACCGCGGCTGAAAGCTATATCGCTCCGATAAACGCCGGGTTTGATGAAAATGGAGGAATATCTCAAAGCCGCAAAGGCCGGCGGCTTAATACCGGTGCAGTAATAGCACAAGTTATGTCGGCGCCGCCCTACAGTCATATTTCATCAGTCTATCAGGATATTTTGCCGTACATTACTACTGAGAGTTTAAATGCCGCCAATAAGGCGGGGAGTTATACAACGCCTATCCTAGATGGCCAGCCTAACCGGATGCACAATATTAAATTGACGGCCAAACTGATTAATAATAGCGTAATTGATTCCGGCAGCGAGTTTTCCTTTAATAAAGTCTCCGGTGAGCCGACTGCTGAACGCGGTTTTAAAGAGGCAACAGTTTTCGCCGATGACGGGCGGCATGAGCAAGGTATCGGTGGCGGCATGTGCCAAGTCTCATCTACGCTGTATAATGCGGCCTTAGCTATGGGACTGATCATAACTGAACGCCATCCGCATTCGCAGCCAGTCGATTATGTACCGCCCAATCGTGATGCTACGACATATACCGATAAAGATTTGCGATTTATTAATAATACAAGGCAAACTCTTATTATCAGAGCTTTTGTTTCCGGAAAAGAGCTGACAGTTGATTTATTCGCGCTGCCACCACAGTGAATACAACCTAAAATTTCATGCATACTAAGACTGAGGTGGGAGAATGCAAAAAAGTCGCAATTTAAATGCCGCAATAATTATAATTCTAATTATCGCAATTGCTACGGGAGCATACAGTCTATTGCGTTCTCCTGCCCCTAAGCAGCCTCCTGAGACCCCGCCGGCCCCTAGCACTCCGGCGCCGGCACCAGCTCCGGCTGACCCCATGCCGGGCGTACCCAAGTTTGATACTGGGAAATATAAGACTGAGCCAGTTGTTTCGGTATATAGGTACGACAGAGGCACGATTGAAAGCATGCCGCTGGAAAAATATCTTGAAGGCGTAATTGCCAAAGAAATGTTCCCGGATTGGCCACTTGAGGCTTTGGCTGCCCAGGCTATCGCCTCGCGCACCCTTACAATCAGCGCTATTGAAGCCGGAACAATCAGAAGATTGCACGGTACCGACGTAAGCACCTCGAAAGAAGAACTGCAGGCTTATGCTCCAGAAAAAGTAAATGATAAGGTCCGTGAGGCTGTTAGAAAAACCCGGGGACAAATAATCCTCTATAACGGTACGCTGGTTAATGCCATTTATAGTTCCTGCAACGCGCAGGTCGGAGCTACTAAAGAAGAAAGTTTTCCAACCGAAATCCAACACCCAACGCCCTATTTTCAGCCGATAGCCGATAATTGTTTCGAGTTTGCACCGGCTGAGCAGTGCAACTGGACGGTCAAGATACCGGGGAATCAGGTGGCAGCCGCAATAGGTTATAAAGGCGACCCCCGTAATATAACAATCCTAGAACGGGGGCCATCAGGCCGGATTTTATATATCGGCGTTGGCAATACAAAAATTTATGGTTCCGAGTTTCGCAAACGTATTGGTTATGATCGGCTTAAATCAACATTAATTACTGAGATGACTTATGATGGCAGAAATTTTACTTTTAAAGGAAGGGGCTGGGGAAATGGCGTTGGTTTATGCCAGTGGGGAGCCTATGCTGATGCGCAGCATGGTAAGACCGCTGCGGAAATGATTACCCACTATTACCCCGGTGTTGTAATAACTAAACTTTGGGATTAGATGCACGAAGGGCGCAGAGCACCAACCATTACTTTGTTACCCTTCGTTTTTCTGTCAGGAGGTTGATAATAATGCAGTCAGCCAAGCAAGAATATCCGCCGCGCCGATATCTGTATCGGCTGGCGGAAAATCCGCACGAGTCGCCGCTCTGTCAGATCGTTGTCAGTAATAGTGAGGCTCTGGTTGAAATTCGCAATACTCCCTTTCGTAAAAGTATCGAGGCCGAGAAGGCGATCGCCGCAGATATGGAAAAGTTGGGATTCCTCCACTCAGTCACAAATCGTAAATATGAAAATTTGTTTAAACGCGGCTTGAACTTTGAGATAGACTTTTTTCACCCGGAACTGCAAATTGCCGTCGAAGTAGAAAAAGGTGAAATAAATAATATCTGGAAGAATATCTGCAAGTTTGCCGAGTCACCTGTTATAACACATGGTGTCCTCTTGGTTCCCGTTATCAGACAGGGACAGCAAACGAAGATGGATTTCTATGATAATACAATCAAACGGTTATGTAATATTGAGCATCTGTTCAGCTTTATCAAGAGTTTGCTAATTATTGGTTACTAATTTTTCAGTTTATTTTAACGCGGGCAAGCAAGAAATCCGCGTTTTTTGCATATTATTATAATGGGAGAGGCAGCCCAACGGCGCTTCATCCCGATTAGGCGCCGCTGCTCCAGAGCAGCGGCGCTACGGCTTTTTTTAGTATAGTTATATTCTGGAAAAAGACGTGAAAAATGAAAAAACATTGTCCATAATGCAGGATTTCTAGTGGCTTTGTGGAAAGATGTATAAAAAAGGAAAAGGATTAGGCGGAATCTCGATAACAAATTATCTAGAGCGGCCTACAAGAGTCTTCGTAGGTTGCTAACGCTCATAAAATTATTACAGAGAGAGGTGTAGGACATGGCTAGCTACAGCATTCCCACTGAGCTTGCAAGTGAACTTGTGCAATTTATCAAAGGTAAAACTGGTTACAACATGATTATCTGCAATGAGAATGGAACGATAATTGCAGATTGTGTAGGCGGAGCTCGAGTTGGTACTACGCATGCTGGGGCTCAAAAAATTGTCCAGGGTCTTACCGATTATTATGCTGTAACGGCTGAAGAGGAAGCACAGAACCCTAACGTTAAAGAAGGCTACAACTGTTTGATTGAGGCTGACGGCGAACGGATTGGATCATTTGGAATCGGCGGTCCGATTGATATTGTTAAACCACTCAGCCAAGTGGGCGCCGCCGTTGTTGCGGCCCGAGTCAAGGAAGATTATCAACGGCAGGCTGTAGAGCAAGTGGTTTCTAATGTTTCTACCAATGTGCACCAAGCGGCAGCTGCTGTTGAAGAAATTTCAGCGTCCTCCGAAGAATTAGCGTCCACTACCGATAGTGTAGTTAAGCTTTCGGAGGATTCTGTCAAGAAAGTTAAAGATACCGAGAAAATTCTTGATATGAGCCGCGGGATTGCGACCCAAACGAAACTTTTGAGTTTAAATGCCTCAATTGAGGCCGCCCGCGCCGGTATACACGGCCGGGGCTTTGCTGTAGTTGCCCAAGAAATGCAGAAACTTGCGCAAAACAGTGCCGACGCAACTGAAAACATCAATAATATTCTTAATGAAATTCAACTGGCAATTCAAAAGGTCATTGAAGGCATTCATCAGACGGCATCTATTTCAAGCGAACAGGCCCATGCGATGCAGGATATTATTCAGATGGTCGAGTCTGTTCAAACATCGACAAGCAATTTAGTAGCTATTTTTGAGAAAGAATCCAAATAGCAATATATCTTAGCTTAAATCCACAGAACAAAGAGGGGTTAGAATATGGCTAATTACAAGATTCCCAGCGCGCTTGCAGGTGAACTTGTCCAATTTATTAAAGGTAAAACCGGTTATAATATGATTATCTGTGATGATACGGGAACAGTAATTGCCGACTGTTTAGGCGGAGTACGGGTTGGCACTAAGCATGCAGGAGCGCAAAAGATTGTTCAGGGACTTATGGACGATTATACAGTGACGCCGGAGGAGGCCGCGCAAAACCCTAATGTTAAAGAGGGTTTCAGCTGCCTGATTGAAGCTGACGGCGAACGGATCGGTACATTTGGCATTACTGGTCCTATTGAAATTGTTAGACCGCTTACGCAAGTAGGTGCAGCCGTCGTATCGGCCCGGGTGAAGGAAGATTATCAACGAATAGCTGTTGAACAAGTGGTTGCGCTTGTTTCGAACAATGTCCACCAAGCGGCGGCTGCGGTAGAAGAAATTTCGGCCTCGTCGCAAGAGTTGGCGGCAACCACTGACGGTGTAGTAAAAGTATCACACGAAGCTGTGAGAAAAGTGAAAGACACCGGAAAGATTCTGGATATGAGCCGGGGCATTGCTACTCAGACCAAGCTTTTGAGTCTTAACGCTTCCATTGAGGCTGCCCGCGCCGGCGTGCATGGCCGCGGTTTTGCAGTTGTTGCCCAGGAAATGCAAAAATTGGCCCAAAACAGTGCTGACGCAACTGAAAATATCAATAAAATTCTGCAAGAAATTCAAGATGCAATTCAAAAAGTAATTGAGGGCATTAACCAATCTGCTTCGATTTCAGCTGAGCAAGCTCGCGCTATGCAGGATATTATTCAAATGGTAGAGTCAGTCCAAGTTTCGACTAGCGAGTTAGTTAACCTTTATCAAAAAGACAGCAAGTAAGTTGTTTATTTGAGTTTTTTGCATCTATTTGCATATACTAACAATGGAAAAATGACGCGACAGTGCCGTTTGTCCCATATTGGACAAGCGGCGCTTGGTTTTTGACTAAAGAAAACCTTTTCACTTAAAAAGTTGGCAAGCCTTTCCGAGTAGGTTATAATATATTCGTTGTTGAAAGGTGATATATTATGGATAATGTTGTAGTAAAGATTATTGGTGTGCAAAAAGATATTTATGGTGAGGAAACTTGCATCGAAACAACGGTCTTGGGACGTTACTATTTAAAAAATGGCGTTCACTATCTTACTTATATTGATGAACCGCTTAGTAGAGAAGGCTTTCAGACAACTACTTTGCTGAAGGTTTATTCTGACCATATTATTCTGGCCCGTACGGGCAATGTAGAGCAGCGGCAGGTGTTTCGGCTCGGAGATAGGACAAGCAGTACATATGCTACGCCTTATGGCAATATGGAGCTTTCTATCTTAACCCGTCAAATCAAGGCCGACTTTAGAGTAGCCTCAGGGGCGATTGATATTGCTTATGATCTAGAAGTGGACGGACAATGGCAAAGCGAGAATGTTTTATCGATAACCATTCAGGAGGGACAAAACTTTGGACATTAAGGAATTAGTTAAGGAGGCGGTTCGGCAGGCTGTAGAGCAGGCCATAAGTGACGGAGTTATTACTTTAAGCGAGATGCCGGAAATTATTCTCGAAGTGCCGCCCCAGAAAGAGTTTGGCGATTTTGCGACCAATTTTGCCATGCAGGCAGCGCGGGCGGCTCGAACCAATCCTCGTGCTATTGCAACCGCTCTTGTGGAACGGCTTAAAGCTAGCTGGTTGGACAAGGCTGTTATCGCCGGACCGGGATTTATTAATTTTTACTTAAAGCCTGAGTGGCTGTATGAAAAACTTGAAAGTATTCTTGCCGAGGGAAAAGAATATGGCAATACTAAGGCCGGACAAGGCGAACGCATTCAAGTCGAATTTGTCAGCGCCAATCCTACTGGACCTCTCCATGTTGGGCATGGCCGGGGGGCAGCGGTAGGCAGTGCGCTGGCTAATTTATTAAAAGCCGCGGGCTATGATGTTGAAAGCGAATACTACATAAATGATGCTGGCAATCAAATTGATAATCTGGCAGCATCGGTCAACGCCCGCTATCTTGAGCTGTTAGGTCAAATG
Source organism: Veillonellaceae bacterium (assembly GCA_012523975.1). Taxonomy (NCBI): domain Bacteria; kingdom Bacillati; phylum Bacillota; class Negativicutes; order Veillonellales; family Veillonellaceae; species Veillonellaceae bacterium. The sequence continues at coordinate 25,527 of JAAYSF010000038.1, read as the reverse complement.
GTAGAGTTTCCCGAGGACGGCTATCATGGCCAAGATATTATCGACACTGCCCGGCGCTTAATTGACAAAGACGGCTCAAAATATCTCGATATGCCTGAGCAGGACCGTCTAGCCTTATTTAAAGAACTGGCATTGCAGGAAAAACTTGCAGCGCTCAAAGAAGACCTTGCTGCATTCAATGTCGAATTTGATGTATGGTTTAGCGAACGTACCCTGCATCAAAGCGGCGCTATTGATGAAACCTGCGAGACGCTTAAAGCCAATGGCAATATGTATGAAAAAGACGGGGCTTTATGGCTTAAGGCCACAGCATACGGCGATGACAAAGATCGTGTAGTCATTAGGGACAATGGCGTGCCAACTTATTTGGCTGCCGATATTGCTTATCATCGTGATAAACTACAGCGTGGGTTTAATAAACTGATTAATATTTGGGGTGCCGACCATCATGGCTATATATGCCGGGTAAAAGCCGCCATTGCCGCCATGGGATATCCTGCCGATAGCTTAGAAGTGTTGATTTTGCAGATGGTGAGCCTGTATCGTGACGGTGAGCTTGTTAAGATGTCAAAACGGACCGGTCAGAGCGTTACTTTATCTGAGCTTATTGAGGAAGTTGGGCGCGATGCCGCGCGGTTCTTCTTTATAATGCGCTCAATTGATAGTCAGCTTGATTTTGACCTTAATCTTGCTAAATCGCATTCAAATGAAAATCCGGTTTATTACATCCAATATGCGCATGCCCGGATTTCCAGCATCTTCCGCCAGGCTGCTGAAGCCGGTGTAAACTACAAGGGCCATGCAAATGCTAAGCTTAATATGCTTGTTGAAGAAAGTGAAATAGACTTAATTAAAAAAATGGGCAGTTATCCTGACGAAGTATCGGCCGCTGCCCGGGAGCGGGCTCCGCATCGTATTGCCCGCTATGTACATGAACTCGCCGGATTATTCCACACTTTCTATAATCAGTGCCGGATAATCGGTGTGGAATCTGAGCTGCAAATTGCGCGACTGGCCCTAGTTGAGGCTGTCCAGAACACTATTCGTCATGCTCTTGGTATTTTGGGTATTGATGCCCCTGATAAAATGTAAATCTGCCTTGACACTATTTAATTCCAAAGTGTACAATTACGGGCAGGGCTTCGGAAGAATTTTACCCTTGCTCGTTAGGGTATAATACTGCTGATAGGACATTCGGATTTCCGGACTTCGCCGATTTGCCGGTGCAAGTCAAGTTTGTAAGGAGGACGTTAATTATGGCAAAATATATATTCGTGACCGGGGGGGTTGTGTCTTCACTTGGCAAAGGCATTACTGCGGCTTCCTTAGGGCGATTGCTAAAAAATCGTGGACTTAAAGTCACCATTCAGAAATTTGATCCCTACATCAACATTGACCCCGGGACAATGAGTCCGTACCAGCACGGCGAGGTCTTCGTTACTGAAGACGGCGCTGAAACTGACTTGGACTTGGGGCATTATGAGCGGTTTATTGATATAAACTTAAGCAAAAGCTCCAATGTAACAGCCGGTAAAATTTATTGGTCGGTAATCCATAAGGAGCGTAAAGGCGACTATCTTGGCAGTACTGTCCAAGTTATTCCCCACATTACCAACGAAATTAAGGAACGAATCTACCGCGTTGGTAAAGAAGATAATGCCGATGTTGTCATTACTGAAATCGGCGGCACTGTCGGCGACATCGAAAGTCTGCCGTTTTTAGAGGCAATCCGCCAAGTGAAGAAGGAAGTCGGCAAAAACGGCGCTTTATACATACATGTAACGCTTGTACCTTATATCTCGGCGGCCGGCGAACTTAAAACCAAACCAACCCAGCATAGCGTAAAAGAGCTTAGAGGGATCGGTATTCACCCTGATGTTATTGTCTGCCGGACCGAACATGAAATCTCTGACGAAATGAAAGAAAAATTGGCTCTCTTCTGCGATATTGATGTCGAGGCCGTAATTCAGAATAAAAATGCCTCAACGATTTATCAAGTCCCGCTTATGATGCAAAAAGAAGGACTTGATACCATTGTAATGGATAAATTAAACCTTTCTGCCGGTCAGCCGGATATGACTGAATGGGAAACAATGGTGGACAAGATTCTTCGCCCGATCCATAGCGTAAATATTGCTATTGTCGGCAAATATGTCGCGCTGCAGGATGCCTATATGAGCGTCTCGGAGTCCTTGCGTCATGGCGGTATCGCCAATGATACTGCCATAAACATAAAATGGGTAAACGCTGAAGAAATTGAGAACAAGGACGTCGATCTGAAGGATTACTTCGATAATGTTGACGGCATCCTTGTGCCGGGAGGATTCGGTGACCGTGGTGTAGAAGGCAAGCTAAGGGCGATTGAGTATGCGCGGGTTAATAAGATTCCATACTTCGGTCTGTGCCTGGGTATGCAGTTGTCTGTCATTGAATTTGCCCGCAATGTTTGCGGCCTAACCAATGCCCATAGCAGTGAATTTAATCCCGATACTCCGCATCCTGTTATTGACCTTATGCCAGAACAGGTAGACGTTGCTGAAAAAGGCGGCACAATGCGCCTTGGTGTTTATCCATGCAAGATTATGGAAGGCACTCTAACCTATCAAGCCTATAAAGACGAGATCGTGTATGAACGGCATCGTCATCGTTTTGAATTTAATAATGCTTATCGTGAACAATTGACCCAAGCCGGACTGGTTATAGGCGGGACACTGCCAAACGGGCGTCTGGTGGAAATTGTTGAGGTGAAAGATCATCCTTGGTTTGTCGGCACTCAATTTCATCCGGAATTTAAATCGCGTCCGACTAATCCGCACCCCTTATTCAGAGAATTTGTGAGAGCAGCTCTGAAAAATAAGCAGTAATGGGCAAAGCCGTCGGACTATCCGGCGGCTTTATTTTTTTGAAGCCAAAGCTGTTCCCAAATGTGTAGCAGGCGAAGTTTAGGAACAGGCTTTAATTAAGGGAGGTATATAATGTTCAAACGCACAGTAGTGCTGGCAATTGCGGCGGTGGTCCTTTTTTCTATGGTAGCGGTAGCATTTGTTGCGCCCATGGTTAGGAATCGGAATGTGGCAGCCGGGCAGGGTAAAATTGCTGTTATTTACGTTGAAGGTGTAATAATGGGCGGTCGTGGACAAAGCAGTCTGCTTAGGGAGTATGGCGGTACTGACCTTGTTATTAAACAATTGCATGAGGCTCGGGATGATCAAAGTATTAAAGCTGTTTTGCTGCGCATTAACAGTCCGGGCGGCAGTGCACCGGCGTCACAGGAAGTAGGTGAAGAAATTAAAAAACTGCGGGCAGCGGGAAAAATTGTTGTTGCATCGATGGGTGATGTCGCTGCTTCCGGCGGATACTGGCTGGCTGCCTGCTCTGACAAAATATATGCTAATCCCGCAACTCTGACCGGTAGTATAGGTGTCTATATGCCGTATTCTAATTGGGAAGAGCTTTATAAGAAAATTGGCATTAGACAAGAAAAAATAAAAAGCGGAGAACATAAAGACATATTGTCACCTGAACGGCAGATGACAGATGAAGAACGAGAAATTATTCAAACCATGGTCGACGATATGTATAACCAGTTTGTAGCCGTTGTTGCCGAAGGCCGCAAAATGGATCCGGTGCGCGTCCGCCAGCTTGCTGACGGCCGGATTTATACCGGTAATCAAGCAAAAGAGTTAGGTCTGGTTGACGAACTTGGCAACATGTATGACGCAATCGATGGGACAGCCAAGCTCGCCGGAATTAAGGGCAAACCGGAAATAAAGGAGTACGGCCGAGTTAGTCCGCTAGCTGTCTTGCTAGGTGCTAATGAGCAGATACATTTTGATAAATTGCTGTTTAAACAAATAAATGAAGGCATGCCGATAATGGCGCCGCTGGCCATGCCAGAAAAGTGGTAGGTGGAGGAAATGGGATCATTTTTTGAAACATTATATGATGTGCTATTTCAGCCGCGTACCGCAATGCGGCAAATCGCCGCCGACAAACAGCTAGGTCAAGCGTTAGCTGTTGTTTTGCTTAGTGTTATTATTCCAGTCTGGGCTGTTTATTTCGGGTTAAAGACGGCCGGGATGCAGCATGCTTTCGGAGTTTTTGTTATTTTGCAGTTGGTTGGGAGTGTCGCTGCGTGGATTATGGGTGCTGCGCTGTGGCACCTAATTGCCGAGATGGCGGGCGGTAAGGGCACAGCAGTAGGGTTGTTAGCCGCCCTTGGCTTTGCCCATCTGCCGCGAATTTTCATAGTTCCATTATGGGTGGTAGCAGCGCTTATGCCAGCCGGAGGCAGGCCGCTTGTTATGGGGATGACCGGGCTGATAATTGCTGGTTGGGTGCTGTATCTTGATGTTGCGGCCTTGAAAGAGGCGCATGAGCTGTCCACAGCTAAAGCATTGCTGGTACTGCTGGCGCCGCCGCTAGCCATCTTTGCGGTCATAACGGCAGTAACGATCTTCATGGGAACAGCTTTCATCAAAATGCCATTCCCCGCTTGAGAGGAGTCCCGCAGGGCGGGGTTTGTAATTCGCCATAAAGACGCTTTGGGGGTCTGATGCTGTTCAGCCGTTCGTTTAAGTGTCTCGCGACACATACAACAAAAAAGTGGAGTATGATATGAGATACCGAATGATTGTATTTTTACTATTGCTGCTAATACTTGCAGCGCTGGCCGGCTGCGGAACACTTCCAGCTTCGGAACCTGTAGCCGGGCTGCGGCCTAATGAAGAGGACAAACTGACTGCTTGGAAGGTTCACGGCAATCTTATCCAACAGGGTGAGGGCAATACCTATCGTGTGTTGTCTGGTGATAAGTGGAACAGTGGGACGATGCTGGAACTTGCTGCCGGTGGAAGCGGAAGCTTAGAGTATTCCGTTGAAGGCGCGGCGGGACCGAACGCTTTGGCCAAATTTCATCTGCAGTTTTTATCGACTCAGGGGACCGGCCGCCTCAAAATCAGCTCGGTAGATAGTCAAGGCAAGATTATTTCGACGGTCGGCTGGGTGGTAACCGGACAATTGCCTGCTAATTCGAGTACAGTCAAATGGATTGACATCCGCTCAAATACTAACTATAAAGGTGACTGGATGCAGGCGGTTTATAATATTACTGATATATTTACCGAGCAGTTTACTGCGCAGCACTCGGGAAATGTCGGTAAGTATCGCTTAAGTGTCGAGGTTGGTCAGGGGCAGCATGCCTTAATTAAAGAATTTGCTGTAGGGCACGATAAAGAAAAGTCGGTAAAAATCATGCCGGCTGAACCTCAAATTGCTGCCAATGTGGGTGACAAGATTGAGATAAGGGCGGTAGTTCATAACGATAATAAAGCAGCTGTCCATAATATCGAAGTTATGCTGCTTGAACCATATGGCTTTGGTGTCACTACGTCAAACGCCGTAAAGGCTATTGAGATATTACAGCCGAATGAGAGCCGGGAACTGATCTGGCAAGTCAGCGCTCAGCGAGCAAACAGTGTCAACTTAAACAAACCGTGGCAAGTTGGCTTTGCTATTAATAACGTAAAAACTGCTGCAATTGTCAAAATAGATATTACTGACCTGCGGCCCGGTAAAGTCTTTTATGTTATGACCGAAGATTTGGAGCCGATTGATTCGGCTGGTTATCCAGTTGACTGGGGCAATAAAAACGGTTGGCTAGACTCTGAAGAGTATATCGTCCAACTTGTGCATAAAGCCGAAAAGCTTAACAGGATTGCTGAACTTCATGGAGCTAAGTGGACCCACTATATTGCCTGGCCGGCAGTCAAAGCAGCCGAGTGGGCGGCATCACAGTCTAAAGATGACAATTGGCAGAAAGCCGTAACGGCTATCGAACAATCAGTACGCCACCAAAGTGAGCGAGGACATGAATACGGCATTCATTTACATTCTGATTATGATCCTTATTTACCAGGTAATGTGTTATCGTATAACCCGGCTGTGGACGGGCTGTGGGCAAATCATTTAAAGCATGGCTGGGCACACTCGACTGCTGATGAGGGTGATTTCAATGATCATACCAGCCGGGTAGGAATGCTTTATTCCTATCAGCGAATTTTGGATCGGCTTGCCAGCGCTTCAAGGCAAGGTCAAATCCTGACAGCCAGAGCCGGGTCATTTGATTTTGGCAATGGCAGTGAGGACGAGTTAAAAAGTACTGCAGCCTTTAGAAAAACGGGTTTATGGGGTTCTAGCGACGCTGATGGCAATGCCGGCGGAGTAACGTCGGCCGACTACGGTCAGGAAATTTACTTTGCGGCCCCGGATGATATCAATACCAGGGCAACAGATTTGCAGCAACTTGGCGTTGTTGAATTTAAACCGACGCCGCGCGCGTTTATCTGCTATGATAACCAGACAGCAGCCGTCATGAATAGCAAAGCTGATCAAGGTATGGCCTACTTTACCGTTGATGGCCAAGTCCAGCCAGGCGTTCATGCGATTGTTGGCTTTACTCATGCTATGTTCATTATGGGGCAAGGTGATTGGAAAAGTCTGCAAGGCGGGCAGTTTGATGCTATTAATGACCATTTAGCTTATTTAAAAGCAGCTTATGCTGATTCGGGGCAGCTGGTTTTTGGGACAGCGACCGAGCTGGTGGCAGCATATCTGGACTATTACACGCCTAAACTAACAGCTGTATACGGAGAATGTTTAAAATCCGGCAATTGGATTAGCGAGTATGCCATTAATATTCTTGGACGGGATATTGTCATTGATCAAAACCACCGGCATAATGTATCAGTCAAGTATCCGCTTTATTACCGTGACGATGCTTACCGAATCAGCATCTTGAAAAACGGTGAACAAATTTATTCGACATGGGCGCTGCCGACCCCTTATAACGACATCGAATTTACTGTCGATGATGCACAGGCAAAGTATACAATGAGAATTTATCATAACAATATGCTGTTTTGGTTGGTGGATAAGATTGGTTTTGGGCGGTAAAAAATAAGTTTTAGTAAGATATTCTAAAAAAATCGCCCAAAATTTTGAAAATAATACGTTCTTACCAAATTATAGGAGGATATTTGTCATTGAGTGCGAATAAACATGTACTAGGACAGTAAATTGAGAAATAAGGTGATCAAAGGATGGCTAATGCTAATTCAAAAGTTTTAGTAATTGACGATCAACCTGGTATTAGGCGGTTATTAGTCGAAGTTTTAGCTGAAGAAGGCTATACTGTATTTACCGCCGCAAATGGTTACGAAGGCGTGCAGCAAGTCAAGGACACTAATCCGGATTTAGTGCTAATGGACATGAAAATGCCTGGTATGGATGGAATTGAAACGCTGCGGGAACTAAAGCGGATTGGTAAAGCCGACCGAGTTATCATGATGACTGCCTATGGTGAATTGGAACTTGTTAACCAAGCTCAGCAGCTTGGAGCGTACACTTATATTACCAAGCCTTTCGACATAATTAATTTGTGTCAGATGGTCAGCCAGCAGATTGCCGGCACCGAAGTATCACGTCAATTGAGAATAGGATAATTTTTAGCATCCGCGGGTTAAACCAGCGGATGCTTCAATTTTGCATGCAGGATTTTTTTCCTCTTTGGCGAAAAGATTAGGCAGAAAGGGGGATTGAAAATGATCATTGGTACGGTTGCCACATTGGCGCTTTATTGTCCTCGATGCGGCAAAATTCAGAATCATGATATTTCGCGGTTTGCAATGAAAAGTTCGATGCGGCTGGATCTTAGCTGCAGCTGCGGCCAAATTCAGGCAACGCTTACCGCTTGCCGGCACCAATATCTGCTCAATATCCCTTGCTTGCTTTGTCAGACAAATCACATAATACGTCTAAACAAGAAAGAATTCTGGCATACTAATTTTGACAAAATTTATTGTGCTCAGGAAAACCTTGAATTGGGCTTCATTGGGAAGCGGAACGTTATTGAAAAAACGATTGCTGACCATAAGCGTGAGTTTGATAGCATTATTCATGAAATGGATTTTGATGATTATGGTGAATATATTGAGAATCCGTCGCTTATGTTGGAGATACTGAACAGGGTCCATGATATTGCTGAGCGTGGTGGAATTTTCTGCCGTTGCGGCAGCAGTGCTGTCGAGATTAACCTTCTGCCCGATGGCATTGCGTTAAGATGTATTCATTGCGGCGGACATAAAATTATTGACGCCCGGCGTGAACAGGATTTAGCCCTGATAAACTCGCTTGAAGTCATTGAACTTATTGCCGAGCGCCGTTCCCACCAAAAGCAATAATATCGGTTAGGAGGAGGAAAATGAAATTTTTTATTGACACTGCTAATATTTCAGAGATCGGGGAGGCAGCATCTCTGGGAATAGTAGCAGGTGTAACGACCAATCCTTCACTGATTGCCAAGGAAAAGCGCGAAATAAAAACGGTTATCAAAGAGATTGCCGCCCTAATTGACGGACCAATTAGTGCGGAGGTAGTTTCGACAACATCGGCTGATATGATTCCCGAAGCCCGAGAACTGGCTAAAATTGCTGATAATGTCGTAATCAAAGTGCCTATGAACGCTGAGGGGCTAAAAACAGTAAGGGCGTTAAGCGCAGAGGGAATAAAAACTAATGTTACCTTAGTTTTTTCTGCGAACCAAGCTTTGTTGGCAGCCAGAGCAGGAGCAACTTTTGTCAGCCCGTTTATTGGCCGTCTGGACGACATCAGTGAAGACGGCATGGAGCTTATCAGGGTGATTGCTGATATTTTTGCTATCCATGGTATTGATACCGAAATCATTGCGGCAAGTATTCGCCATCCGATGCATGTTACTAAGGCTGCTTTGGCTGGCGCTCATATTGCGACTGTGCCGTATAAAGTTATTACAACGATGCTTAACCATCCTCTTACTGACGCAGGAATCAAGCGTTTTCTTGAGGACTGGAAAAATGCCAATATGAGCTAAAATGGGCACTTATTAGGTAAATGCCTCTAACAAACGGCAATATTGTCCGTTTGTTTTATTGAGCAAATACTGCTAGTATATAAGGTGGCGCAAGCTACTGATATGCAGGAGGTAATTTTAAATGGATCGTGAGTTATCGCTTGAGTTTGTCCGCGTTACTGAAGCGGCCGCTATTGCCAGTGGCCGTTTAATGGGCAAAGGAGACAAAATTGCAGCTGACCAAGCGGCAGTTGATGCTATGCGGGCTGCTTTTGACAGCGTTAATATTAGTGGTACTGTTGTAATCGGCGAAGGTGAAATGGATGAAGCGCCGATGCTCTATATTGGTGAAAAAGTTGGGGCTGGCGGGATTGAAGTAGATATTGCGGTTGATCCGCTGGAGGGGACCAATCTTGTCGCTAAGGGCCGGCCGGGGTCAATTGCCGTTTTGGCTATTGCGCCGCGGGGTGGTTTACTCCATGCCCCCGATATGTATATGAATAAAATTGCTGTTGGACCAAAGGCGGCAGGAAAAATTCATATCGATGCCCCTATCAAGGAAAACCTGAAGGCAGTAGCATCGGCCCTGAATCGCGCTGTTGAGGATCTAACTGTCGTAATCCTTGACCGCGACCGCCATTCCAAAATGATAAAGGAAGTTCGCGATGCTGGGGCGCGAATCAAGCTAATCACCGATGGTGATGTTTCACCGGCTGTAAGTGTTGGTATCGAAGGCTCAGGTTTACATATGATGCTGGGTGTCGGTGGAGCACCGGAGGGTGTAATTGCCGCGGCTGCTCTTAAATGTTTGGGCGGAGATATGCAGGGCAAGCTTTGGCCGGAAGATGACAATGATGTTCAACGGGCCCTCAGAATGGGCATTACCGATATCAATAAGGTTTTAAAAATTGATGATATGGTTCACGGCGAAGACGTCTTTTTTGTGGCCACCGCCATCACCCAAGCAGATATGCTTGAAGGTGTGCGTTATTTTGGCGGCGGAGCTCGGACACATTCGATAGTGATGCGTTATAAAACAGGCACGGTTAGATTTGTTGATGCAATCCATAAATTTGACCGTAAGCCGTTCGTGGTTAAACTCGCTTAGCCCATTTTATCTATTATTGAACCTTTTTAGGGCGGGCTCTGAATCCCGCCCTATTTTAATGCTTTCCATTTGGATAAAAATTCCAATATTGTCAGAAAAGCTTCCATTAATCCACATTATGCATAATTTGGTTAAAAAGTACTTATGCTAACCACGCAGTTACGAATAATACCGGAGGAGATGCAATGAATTTAGCAAAATTCAAAAGAAAGCCATTGCTTTTTTTAGCAGCGACGCTTGTCTTAGCGGTAACTGCTGTAGCTATAACTCCGCTGCCGCAGCAGAGCCGTCCTTTAGAGGCTCAAAACGTCCAGTCTGCATCGGAAGATAGCTCTGTCGAGGCTGAAAAGCCCGAAAAGGCCGAAAGCGCTGCTACCGCCATAAAAACTCACACCGTTAGTGAGGGTGAAACATTAGAGGTTATTGCTGCCAAGTACAATATTGATGTTGATACAATCAGAGGCGCAAACCCTGATACTGACGAAAACTGCCTGCAAATCGGCGAACGACTGACAATATTGCCGCAAAAAGGCATTATTTATACCACAGATATGGGCGACACTCTATGGAGCATTGCTAATGCTTATGGCGTTGAGGTTGCGAAAATTATAACAGCCAATAGCAAGGATTCGGAAGACCTTAGCATTGGTGAAAAGCTGTTTATTCCGGGGGCAAAGCCGCAGCCTAAGGCAGAAACCGTTGTGGCCCGTGCCGATTACCAAGTATCCCGGAGTGCCCCAGCCCGATTCTTGTGGCCGGCAAGCGGCTCACTAACTTCATCATTCGGCTCTCGCTGGGGTCGACTTCACGCCGGCATTGACATTGCCAATGATATTGGAACATCCGTAAGGGCGGCCATGGCTGGGCGAGTAGTATCTGCCGGCTGGCTGAGCGGTTATGGCTATACAATGGTCATCGAACATTCACACGGCTACGAAACACTGTATGGGCACTTGTCAGAGTTTGCGGTAGGACCAGGTCAGTATGTCCGGGCCGGTCAGACGGTGGCCTATATGGGTAATACCGGTTATTCTACTGGGCCGCACCTGCATTTTGAAGTTCGTAAGAATGGGCGGCTGATTAATCCAAGCAGCGTTTTGCCATAAATGGATTTAGGAAGCTTCGCCTACATATGAACTAACGCCATTAGACAGTAAGAGTCTGACCTTAATTGGGTCAGACTCTTTTTTAATGCAGCTTATGAGATGGCGGTTAACCTTCTTCTTTTTGTGCTTTCTTTAATGACGGTCTGGGAACCGGCGGTCCCCAGGTCCATACGCCGGGTTCTGGAGTGCACACAGACGGGGCGCATCCTACCTGATGTTCGTGCTCTAAATCAGTTAAGCTGCTATCAGTAATGTCAGGATTATCTATCACGGGGTTTTCCCAGTCCGGCCTGCGAAAACTCATATCTACCCCCTCCTTTGGGCTCTTTTTACATAATATGCAGGAAGCCTCAAACTGCTACTGAAAAAGGCAAAAACATTTTTTGATTTTTGATGAAACTCTGCCATGTATAACGGCTCTGCTCGGCGGTGATAATAATCTTGATTCTCAATTTTGAGAGGTGGCTATGGCTTACATAATCGCCTGTTTGATGGCGTCTCTCAGTTTTCTGCTAAACCGGGTATTGTTGAAATATATCGGCAATCTGACAATAATCACTGCAAGTCCGGTAGTTGAAGAAAGCGCTAAAACGCTGCTGTCATTTTATCTTGGCGCAGATATTATAGCGACTCATGCGGCTTTTGGCGTGCTTGAGGCTATATACGATTGGCGCAATGCTGAATTTAAAAGCAAAGCTGCCGCGTTCAGCATAATCGGGCATAGCCTGTTTGGGCTTTTGACAGTCGGAATTTTGCATCTTTCAACCAGTATTTGGTTAGGTCTTGCGGGCGGTATAGTGGCTCATCTGATGTGGAATTTCACCGTCATTCAAGCATCAACAAGGAGGTAGCATATGAGGATATATTATAGCTGTGAGTACTGCGATTCGCATATTGATATGATCGAAGTCGATAAGGTCGATGAGGTAAGATTCGGGTTCGATTGCTTGACTGAGGAAGAACGCCGGGATATAATTAAAACCGATGAATTAAATAACGCCATGTATGTTAAATCACTATGCGACTGCTGTATTGAAGCACTGGGTATTGCAAACGAAAGTTCATTTCTCAAAGGTGTTAACCGATTGCACTGATGCATAGTAATGTTAATAGAAAAACTTAACTAGGGCTTTAGCAACAGCTAAAGCCCATTTTGTCCGTCCAATTATATTTTTGTTCCAGTTGGGATGAGGTGCTCTAATGAAGAAACTTTTTGAGATAATCGCAGCTGACCAGAATGCAGCGCGGGTTATTGCTAATTACAGAAAGGAAAACCATCAGACTTGGGTCTATGGATTAACAGGTCCGCAAAAAACAACTATACTGGCGGCCACCTTTGCGCAACAGCCGCGTCCGTTAATAATTGTTACCGCCAATCGTCAAACTACTGAAAAATACCTTATTGACTTTGCAACCTTATTGCCGGGAGTCGCTGTCTTTGACTTTCCGTCAGCAGACATAACAACTTTTACTGCTGACGCCAAAAGTCTTGAACTGCAGGCTCGTCGCATGGAGGTTTTAGGGAAATTGGCAGCCGGTCAGCCTATAATTGTTTTGTCCAGTACAGATGCGGTAATTCAGAAAACGCTGCCCCGCCAAGAGTTTGAAAAAAGCCGGATTACCATAGTCCTTAATGATACTGTTAAACCGGAGGAACTTATTTCCCGATTGGTTTCCTTCGGCTATGAGCGTGTTGATCGTGTGGATAATCTAGGCCAGTTTAGTGTCCGGGGCGGAATTATTGATATATTCCCGATTAATCGTTCGCAGCCTGTCCGCTTGGAGCTGTTCGGTGATGAGATAGATTCATTACGAGAATTTGATGCCGTAACTCAGCGCTCAAGCGCCAACCTTGATAATGTTGATATTTTGCCGCTGACAGAACCGGAGCACTCTGGCAAGCCGGTAGTCTTTTTATCCTACCTGCCCGCTGACGGCATGGTTGTTTTTGATGAACCAACCAGAATTCGTGAGCAGATCACTACTTTAATCAAGGAGAACCCAGAGCTTAAAAAGAATACATTTTCTTGGAGCGATATCGCTGTATCGGCCCAGCAGTATGGTATTATGTACCTTTCGCTGATGCTGCAGAAGACCCCTTATACCAAGCCTGATGACATTATTGCAATTACGGCTAAAAGTTTAGCGCATTTTCACCGCCAGTTAGATATTCTTGAAAGCGAACTTAAAAACTGGCAAGATCATAGCTACCATGTTTTAATATTGATGTCGTCGACTGAAAAAGCTAAAAATTTGCAACAAAGTCTAAGTCAGCAGGGGCTGCGGGCGCTTTTCGCCGCCGAAGGCGATCTAATAAAGCCTGGCAGCGTTACAATTGCAACAGGCATTATTGAAGCCGGGTTTGAATTACCGCAGGCCAAGCTTGTTGTTATAACCGAAATGGACATTTTTGGCCGACAGAAGAAAAGACCCCGGGTCCGAGTGTCTAAAGAACAGAAAATCACTTACTTTCGCGATATTAAAATCGGTGACTATGTTGTCCACATTAATCACGGTATCGGTAAATATGTTGGCGTTGAGACGCTTGAAGTCGCAGGTGTCAATAAAGATTATCTTTTAATACGCTATAGCGGTGAAGATAAGCTATATGTTCCAACCGACCAAGTACATCTGTTGCAGAAGTATATAGGCTCGGAAGGGGAAACGCCCCGCCTGAGCAAGATGGGTGGAACAGATTGGCTGAAAGCAACAACGAAGGCTAAAGCAGCGGTGGCAGATTTGGCCAAAGAACTTATTAAGCTTTATGCCGAACGGCAGGTAACACCCGGTTATGCTTTCAATAAAGACACGCCCTGGCAGCGGGAATTTGAAGATGCTTTTCCCTTTGAAGAAACGCCTGACCAGCTTCATGCGCTTGCCGAGATCAAAAAGGATATGGAGCAGCCAAGGCCGATGGACCGGCTATTATGCGGCGATGTCGGGTTTGGTAAAACTGAGGTTGCTATAAGGGCGGCTTTTAAAGCGGTAATGAGCGGGAAGCAAGTCGCTGTGCTCGTACCGACAACGGTTTTGGCGCAGCAGCATTATCAAACTTTCAGTTCGCGGTTTGCCGGATTTGGGCCGGTTGTCGATATGGTCAGCCGGTTTCGGAGCGCAAAAGAACAGCGTGAAACAATTGCCCGTGTTAATGATGGGCGGGTTGACGTCCTAATCGGCACTCATCGCATTTTACAATCTGACATAATATTTAAGGATCTAGGACTGTTGATTGTTGATGAAGAGCAGCGGTTTGGCGTAGCCCAAAAGGAAAAACTTAAGAAATGGAGCGCTAAGATTGATGTCTTGACGTTAAGCGCGACGCCCATCCCCCGGACACTTCATATGTCGCTGGTTGGTGCCCGCGACATGAGTATCATTGAAACCCCGCCGGAAGAAAGGTTTCCGGTTCAAACTTATGTTGTTGAGTATAGCGATGATATTATCAAAGATGCTATTAAACGGGAACTCAAACGCGGCGGGCAGGTGTATTTTGTATATAATCGCGTCCAAACAATTGACAAAATCCAGCGTCAGCTTGCTGAAATGCTGCCCGATGCCAAGGTAATGACGGCACACGGGCAAATGCCTGAAGAAATGCTGGAAAATGTGATGGTTGATTTTTATGAAAATCACTATGATGTTATGGTTTGTACCAGCATTATCGAAAATGGCCTGGACGTGCCTAATGCTAATACCATTATTGTCTACGATGCTGACCGTTTCGGCTTATCTCAGCTTTATCAGATGCGCGGCCGGGTTGGCCGGTCACACCGTATGGCCTATGCTTATTTTACCTACCGTAAGGATAAGGTGCTAACCGAAATTGCTGAAAAGCGCCTTCAAGCTATTAAGGAATTTGCCGAATTAGGGGCCGGGTTTAAAATTGCCATGCGTGACCTTGAAATTCGCGGCGCTGGCAATCTTTTAGGGGCACAGCAGCATGGTCATATTGTCAGTGTTGGCTTTGAGATGTATTGCCGCCTGCTAGATGAGGCGGTGCATGAGCTAAAAACAGGTAAAAAAGTTGAGCCTCCGGTCGAGCCAAGTTTAGAATTAAATTTGGAGGCCTACCTTCCGGGCGACTATATAAGCGACGCCATGCATAAGATTGAAATATATCAGCGGATAGCAGCGATAAGGCGTAATGAGCATATCGACGAACTGCTGGATGAACTGATTGATAGATTTGGTGATCCGCCCCAACCAGTGCTGTGTTTGTTAAATGTCGCTAAAGTTAAAAATGTTGCACGTAAACTTGGAATCTTGTCGATAGCTGAACGACCGCGATATGTTGAACTGGTGTTTGACAGCAATCCCAAGGTTGATGGCGCTAAAATTATAGAGTTAAGGAATAATCATCCTCGCATGATAATAATTCACCAAGGTCCGCCTTCGAGTATTCGGATAAATACGGCCAAAATTGACCAAAAAGGCTTATTAAAGTTGATTATCGAGGTATTAGAACAACTTAGTTCTTAAATCTTTTTGATTCTTAGACAATCATTGCTTTGACAGCAAAACCCATTAGATGTTTTTTCCCCCTAAAAATGAATAAAAAGAGCTTGCGGGATATATACTATCACTGAAATCAAGTTGTCAAATACTGTAGAAAAGGGGGGATACTGGTGAAAGCGACTGGCATAGTAAGAAGAATTGATGATTTAGGAAGAGTAGTTATACCAAAGGAAATTAGAAGGACACTAAGGATTCGCGAAGGTGATCCGTTAGAAATATACGTTGACCGTGAGGGCGAAGTAATTTTGAAAAAATACTCTCCAGTTGGAGAGTTAGGCGATTTTGCAAAGGAATATGCTGATTCACTCTATGAAGCTATCGGTCAAATTATCCTAATTGCTGACCGTGACAATGTAGTCGCTGTTGCTGGTGCGGCAAAGAAAGAGTTTCTTAACAAGCCAATCGGCCCGATTATCGAGAAGGTTATGGACGATCGCAAAGCCATGCTTATCAATAACGCTAGTGAATATAAGCACGGCAAAGCAAGTCCGATTGAAGTTGATGATGATGAGGAAGCTATCAAGTTCTCAGCGGAAGTTATTGCACCGATTGTTGTTGAAGGTGACGCGATCGGAGCTGTAGTTATCTGTTCTAAGCAGCCAGGTGTACAAATGGGGGACACCGAAGTAAAGCTAGCCGAGACGGCAGCCGGTTTCCTTGCTAAGCAAATGTCGCAATAATTTATAGCCCATTCCCGGTTAAGTAGCGAACAGCGTTCGCTACTTTTTGTCGCTTGGGGAAAATAATAGTACAGCTTAGCTTACATTATGGCAACAATTCCTAAAAGTTGTTTTATCGACAGGTATATTTTGTTATAATATATAATGCATTTTAGTATGGCGTTGACGGACTGGGCAATTTTTGGAGAGGAATGAACCAAGTGAGCAAAGATACATTTCTAAAAGGCGCGCTGATTTTAACGGCTGCCGGAATAATTGTAAAAATAATTGGGTCTGTTAACCGGATTTTACTGTCACGCCTATTGGGCGGCGAAGGAATTGGCCTATATCAGATGGCCTATCCTATTTATCTGCTGGCCCTCAGCATATCGTCTGCCGGCATTCCGGTGGCAATATCGATAATTGTTGCTGAAAAGATTGCCCGTTCTGATTATCGCGGCGCTAATCGCGTTTTCCGTCTCTCCCTAGGCGTATTGGCTATTACTGGTATTACATTCACCTTTTTACTGTATTTTGCGGCTGGCTGGCTGACTGAAAATCAATTTGTCCGAGATGCCCGGGCATATTACGCTATTGCTGCCTTGGCTCCGGCTATATTCTTTGTTACCGTGCTGTCAAGTTACCGGGGCTATTTCCAAGGTCTTCAGATGATGACGCCAACAGCAATTTCTCAGATTGCCGAGCAATTTGTCCGGGTTGTAACTATGATTGCGCTCGCCTATCTCTTGCTGCCGTACGGACTGGAATATGCTGCCGCAGGCGCTAGCTTTGGGGCGGGACCAGGCGCTGCTGTCGGGTTGCTTGTTTTAATCTTTTATTACTATAAGCAGCGCAAATCGTTTAAGCAGCTGATGAATAATCAGCCCAATATTGTGCAGGAATCAAGTGTGAGCATAATTTACCGGATTGTTAAACTGGCGCTGCCGGTATCGCTTGCAAATATTATGCTGCCGGTTGTTTCTAGTATTGACTTACTAATCGTACCGGCCAGACTGGAGGTTGCCGGCTATACAGTTGAACAGGCTACTGAGCTGTTTGGCTACCTGACCGGTATGGCAATAGCCTTAATCAATCTCCCGACTATTTTGACGGCATCATTGGCTGCTAGCTTAGTTCCGGCTATATCCGAAGCCTTTACACTAAAGAATCCCCAGCGTATTTATCAGCGGACCAGTACGGCTATGCGCATTGCTAATTTAATTACCATCCCAAGCTTTGTGGGTTTGGGCCTTCTGGCCACACCTATTTCGCAAATGCTTTATGGGACACCTAATGCCGGAACTAGTATTGCCATACTGTCAGTCGGAATTGTGCTGTTAGGCATTCATCAAGTTACTACCGGTGTCTTGCAAGGTCTAGGTCATACAACAATCCCTTTGGTCAATATGGTAATTTCCGCTGTAGTTAAAATTATTATGAGCTGGACCTTAACTGCCATACCATCATTAGGCATTAAAGGAGCGGCATGGGCGACAAATGCCGACTTTGGTGTGGCCGCGCTGCTTAATATGTATTTTGTTTATCGTTATGTCGGATTCAGTATAGATGTTAAGGATACGGCGAAGGCAGCCGGAGCGGCAATTATAATGGGCGGCGTGGTCTTATTAACTTATGACTTCATTATGACACAAACTTTACATAATACATTAGCTACCATAATTGCCATAGCAGTCGGCGGGACGGTCTACGGAATTGCGCTGCTGTTATTGGGCGGCATTCAGGAACGGGATTTAGAGCGCATTCCTAAAGTTGGGCCTCAGCTTGTTAAGGTGCTGCGCGCTTTGCACTTAATCCGTAAATAATAAACATCAAATAGATTTCGAGAAAAGGGCTGTTCTTAACCAGGCTTGACGGGTGAGGTTGAGAGCAGCCTGACTTAGAGGAGTTCATTATGGGAATTATAACAATTGTTGGCTTAGGACCTGGTCCAACCGGACTTATTACGGCCGAGACCATGGAGGTTCTTAAGTCGGCCCAAACCTTAATACTGCGCACGATCAAACATCCGACAACAAGTCATCTTATAGCGCAGGGGATTAAATTTACCAGCTATGATTACCTATACGAGGAAAAAGACACCTTTGACGAGGTTTATCAAGCTATTGTCCAAGATTGTCTAGCGCGAGCCGCGCTGGGACAAGATATTATTTATGCGGTGCCTGGCAGCCCGCTGGTGGCCGAGAAAACAGTCGAACTTATTCGAAAACAGGCTGGTACTCAGGAAGTTGGGGTTAAAATTTTGCCTGGCATGAGTTTTCTTGAGGTTTTGTATGTGCGATTAGGAATTGATCCTATCAACGGCATTACTGTTATTGATGCTGCTGACATTAATGAATTGCCGCCAGGTTTAACGACCGGATTGGTAGTAACCCAATTATTTAGTCGTCAAGTGGCTTCAGATGCTAAATTATCGCTAATGGAATATTATCCGGATGATTATGTGGTAACACTCGTCCGCAACTTGGGCCTGCCGGATGAGACGGTAGATGTCTTGCCGCTCTATGAATTGGATCGTGTCCGCCAGATCGACCACCTGACAAGCCTTTATTTGCCTCCTTATAAGGAAAAAGGCAAGCAGTTTACCTTAGACCCATTAATTGACGTGATGGCCCGCCTGCGTGCGCCTGACGGCTGCTTGTGGGATATTGAACAGAATCATCACAGCCTGAGGCGATATGCTGTCGAAGAAGTTTATGAGGTGCTCGAGGCAATTGAGCTAGAAAATGCAGACAAGCTCTGTGAAGAATTAGGCGACCTTTTGCTGCAAATAGTTTTCCATGCCCGGGTAGCGGAAGAGAGCGGCAACTTTTCAATGCAGGATGTGGTCAATACCGTTACCGAAAAGATGATTCGTCGTCACCCTCATGTTTTCGGCGACATAAGTGTACGTGATGCTGCTGAGGTTATTGTTAATTGGGAGGATATCAAAAAACGGGAAAAGGGATATGACCGCAAATCAGTACTGGATGGCGTACCAAAAGGGCTGCCCAGCTTAATGGCGGCGTATAAAATTCAGGCTAAAGCAGCAAAAGTCGGCTTTGACTGGGATAATATCGACCCTGTTTGGGGCAAAATACAAGAAGAAATCCTGGAATTAAAAGAAGCAATTCAGATAGGTGACAGCGGCGCAGTCGAAAGTGAACTCGGCGATGTCCTATTTGCTGTAGTTAACTTAGCCAGGTTCCTAAAGGCAGAACCCGAAGTGGCATTAACGGCTACCAACAACAAGTTTCGCAGACGGTTTACTTATATTGAGCAGCAGATTGAGACTAAAGGCCTAAAGTGGCAGCAACTTACGCTGTCAGAATTGGATAAATTATGGAATGATGCCAAAAACATGGAACAATTTACAAAAAAATAAGTAATTTGTGGTAAAATTTTTAAGAACATAGAGGAATAAAAAGCTAAATAGCGAATAATGCTATTCGTAACGATTTTTGATGAGGGGGCTAAATTTGTGAATAAAACCGAATTAGTAGCTAGCGTTGCTGAAAAATCCGGAATGACAAAGAAAGATGCCGAAAAGGCGATTAACGCTTTGTTCGCTAGCGTTGAAGAAGCTCTGGCCAAAGAAGATAAAGTTCAAATCATTGGTTTTGGTACTTTTGAGGTTAAAGCACGCGAAGAAAGAAAAGGACGCAATCCGCAAACAGGTGCTGAGATTACTATTCCAGCATCAAAAACCCCAGTATTTAAAGCAGGCAAAGGCCTAAAAGACGCCGTCAACTAATATAACAAGCTAAAACCAGGTTAACTGACCTGGTTTTTCTATAACTAAATTTACGTACCTATCACCAAACACTAGGAGATATTATGGCAGGCAAAATTCTCATTATTGAAGACGAACTTCCCATCCGCGAACTGTTAAAATTCAATCTGCAAAAGGAGTACTACACTGTTATTGAGACCGATAATGGTGTTGACGGCATTAATCTTGCTAAGGCCGAACGGCCTAATTTAATTTTGCTCGATCTAATGCTGCCCGCCATGGATGGCCTTGATGTCTGCCGGACAATCAAGAATTATCAAGCTACAGCGGGTATTCCAGTAATCATGCTGACCGCAAAGGCCGAAGAGATTGATAAGGTTATTGGTTTGGAGTTGGGTGCTGACGATTATATAACGAAGCCTTTTAGTACCCGCGAACTTGTCGCCCGGGTAAAAGCCGTACTGCGCCGCAGTCAAAAGGAACCGCTGCCAGCCGGGGAATTGGTAGTCGGCAGTTTAAAGTTTAATTTTAGCCGCTATGAGGTCTATTTAAATAAAGAGAAACTAGAGCTTACCCCTAAAGAGTATGAACTCTTAAAGCTGTTTGCCACTAATGTTGGTAAGGTATTTAGTCGTGAGCAACTTTTGGACAAGGTGTGGGGGTACGAATATTATGGCGACACCAGGACAGTCGATGTCCATGTCCGCCATCTCCGGGCCAAATTGGCAAAAGACCCTGCCATTGCCGACGCCATTGAGACCGTTCGCGGCGTTGGTTACCGCCTGAGCGACGAGCTGCTGTAAATAAATTTAACATTAACTTAACAATTGCTTAACACTGAAGGTTTTCCTCCTGTGGTATAGTTGTCAAGTAGCATCGACAATTAGGCTCCATAAGGAGGTATTTTTATATGGAATACAAAATTCAGGCCAACAAGCTCACATTATATTACGGTGAGAATCAAGCCTTAAAAGATATTTCGCTAAGTGTTAATAAAAATAGTGTTTTGGCTCTAATCGGTCCTTCAGGATGCGGAAAATCAACCTTCATTAAGACAATCAATCGGATGAATGACCTTGTTGACAATGTAAAAATCGAGGGTGAAATCTTGCTTGAAGGTGAAAATATCTACCACCCTGATACTGACGTTGTTGCGTTGCGCAAGCGGGTAGGCATGGTATTTCAGCGACCTAATCCTTTTCCGATGTCGATATACGATAATATCGCCTATGGACCGCGAATCCATGGGCTCAAGAACAAGTCCGCGCTTGACGCGATCGTTGAGAAGAGTCTTAGCGGCGCGGCACTATGGGATGAGGTTAAAGACCGCCTTCACAGCTCAGCAATGGGCCTGTCAGGCGGTCAGCAGCAGCGTTTATGTATTGCCCGTCTTTTAGCTGTTGAACCTGAAGTCCTCCTAATGGATGAACCGTGTTCAGCACTTGATCCTATTTCGACAATGAAAATTGAAGAATTGGTTACTGAACTAAAGACTAAGTATACGATTGTCATGGTCACGCATAACATGCAGCAAGCTGCCCGGGTATCGGATTATACAGCCTTTTTCTTAAACGGCGAGCTTGTCGAGCATGACAATACTGATGCAATTTTCACCAGACCGCAGGACAAGCGAACTGAAGATTATATTACAGGCCGCTTCGGCTAACCAGGAGGGGAGAATATGACAAGTATAAGACGAAGTTATAGCAATGAGCTTGAAACGCTGCGCGAAGACCTTTCCCATATGGGCACAATTGTTACGGAAGCAATCGCTAAGGCCATAGAGGCACTAGCTAGGCAGGATGCAGCAATGGCTAAAGCTGTAATGGCTGGCGATGATATCATTGACAATTTGGAGATCGAAATCGAGGACAAGTGCATGGTGCTCATTGCCCGGCAGCAGCCGTTAGCCCGCGATTTACGAATTATCGGAACCGGCCTTAAAATTACAACTGACCTTGAGCGGGTTGGGGACCACGCTTTTGATATTGCCAAGATTGCCTGCCACATTGCTGACAAGCCTCTTATAAAACCGCTGATTGACATTCCGCGAATGGCAGAGATGTCGCAAAAGATGCTTAAAGATGCCCTCGAAGCCTATGTTAATTTAGATATTGCGCTAGCTGAGCAGGTTTGTGAGGCTGATGATGAAGTAGACCGACTGAATCAGCAGATATTCCGGGAACTGCTAACCTATATGATGGAAGATCCCCGTGCCATCACTCAGGCCACGCAGCTTATTCTAGTGGCTATGTCGTTGGAACGGGTAGCCGATCATGCGACGAATATTGCTGAGTGGGTGATTTATCTTGTGACAGGCCAACGCTTGCGAAAAAAATAACAGGCTATTTACAAGCTTCGCCTAACTAGGCTGCTTTTGAATTGCCTTCTCCAAAAATAAAGAGGTTGCCCCCAAGCTTAAAAGCTTTTGGGACAACCTCTTTATTTTTGGGAATTGTTTTCGTTGGTTTGGGATTCAACGAACTCTACATAGCCTTTAGCTGATCCCAATCCTGTTCGATCAGGGTTTGTTTTGACAGTTTCAGGAGATCTTACTGACGATTGCAGGTTTTCGTCCACTGTATTCACCTCGTAGCTAGTGTTGCCACTTTGGAAAAAGATTATTATCGTCAGTATTCTTAGCCTTACGCTGCTTTAGTGGTAATGGTGTCATCAGCCGCAATAGGAGTTGCATCAACCAGATATACCAAAACAGACGTTTGGATTACAATCTCATGGCGGCCTCGGCAGCAAGCGGTGAGCGTTCGCACTCATCAGGTTCCATTGTGACTTGGAAACAGAGCTTGGAGCCGCGCATTTTATCACTGGCGTAAACAAGGCCGTTGGTACGGCTGTCGAGATAGGGATGATCAATCTGGGCCGGGTCGCCGAGCAGAATGATTTTTGTGCCGTGGCCGGGGCGGGTGATTACGCCCTTCGCTTGGCGCGGCGTGGAATTCTGCATTTCGTCGAATATCATCCAGTACTTTTGCACTGAGCGTCCACGCTGATAGGCCAGTGCTTCAGTCTGAATAATCCGCTTGTCAAACAGCATTTGGACAGTGTCTTCGACTTGGGCAATCTCTTTTTCTTCGACAGCGGCGTTACCTGACATTAGCGTAAAGAGATTATCATGGATGCCGCGCATAAAGGGGCTGATTTTTTCGGCCTCAGACCCTGGCAAAAAGCCAATGTCTTCATCCATCGGGATATTAGGGCGACAAATCAGGAGATGATGGTATTCGCGGGGGCGGCACTCCATGTATTTATAGAGGCCGACCGCTAAGGAATAAAAGGTTTTGGCGGTTCCCGACATTCCTTTGATGATGACGAGCGGTGCTTCTTCGGCGCTCATCATTAAGCATTCTTGAAGAAAAATCTGGCCGACATTGCGCGGTATGACGCCGAAAGGGTTCCGGCTGCGGTATTTCAATTGGACTACCTTTTTGCCGTCGAACCGGCCGACAGCAGTATGGCGATCTTTATCGGTAGAACGGATCAGCAGGAATTGATTGGTCACAAGCGAAGGACTGACAAGTCTTGAGGTTTCTTCGTCATAAAGCTTTAAATCACAGATGTCGATATAGTTAAGATCATCTTTGTAAAAATGATTGATAACATCGGTCGAGGTATAAACAACTGCCCGGCCGGTGTACTGATCGTCGATGTCAGCCACCTTGTCATTACGGAAGTCTTCAGCATGGACGCCGAGAATGGTGGCCTTGACCCGCATATTGGTATCGCGGCTGACCAGGATGACTTGCCGATTGATCTCGGCTAAACCTTTGCATACTTGGAGGATACGGTTATCAGCTTTGTCGCGCTCCCAGTGTGAAGGCATTTTGGTATCGGTATGATTTGATTCAAGCTTGAGCATGCCGCCTTTATCGTTAATGATCACCCCTTCCAGCAAATTGCCTGTAAAGCGCAAGTTGTCGATTATTCGACTTATTTCGCGGCTGTTTGCGCCCCGGTCGGATGCTTCTTTTTTGAAACGGTCTAATTCTTCAATCACTACTTCAGGAATAACAACGGTGTGTTCATTAAAGGTATATAGCGCACTAGGTGAATGAAGCAGAACATTAGTGTCAAGCACATAATATTTTGACAAGTTAGAAACCCCCTCTTTAATAACGAGTGTTAGTCAATAGTCGTGAGGAAAATGTAAAGCCGCCTAACAGCACAGCAGTGCTAGGCAGCTTTAACGGTAAAGCAGGGGTAAGATTGTCAGCAGCATTAAGGCGGTTATTGATAAACTGTCTCAATGCTAGTCACTCCTTTTGGCGGAATTAACCTAGGTCTTCTATTACATTATATGCACAGACAGCTAATCCCGAGTTATAAATTTGTTAATCTTTTGTTAACTCTTTAGCGGCCAGTGGCAGGGTGATGATAAAGGTTGTTCCGACATCAACCTTGCTTTGGACGTCGATTTGGCCTCCAAGCATATCGACAATAAATTTTACGATTGACAAGCCTAAACCGGTACCGCCGGCCGTGCGGCTGCGGGCACGGTCGACGCGATAAAAACGCTCGAAGATGAGAGGTAAGTCCTTGGCCGGGATACCCATTCCAGAATCCTGAACTATAATGACGGCCTTCTGATCTTGTCGCCGGCAGTTTAACAGGACGCTTCCGCCATCCGGTGTGTATTTAATGCCATTATCTACTATGTTCACAAGAACTTGCTTTAACCAATCGTGGTGTGCCGCCGCAAAAATATTGTCATCTGTCGGTTCCATCTGGAGGTTTATCTTTTTTCGTTGGGCCTGGGGGGTTAGCTCCTGAATAACTTTTGCCATCAGCGGAGCTAGTTCAACCGATTCAAGTGCAATCTGGCGGCGATACTCGTCCGAATCGAGCTTGGCCAGTTGGAGCAAATCTTTAACCAGCCGATGCATGCGTTCAGCTTCGTTTAGAATGATACTGACAAATTTTGGGCTGATTTCAGGGTCTTTAATTGCTCCGTCCAGCAAAGTTTCGGCAAAACCTTTAATAGAGGTGAGCGGGGTAGATAATTCATGGGAGGCGTTGGCAATGAACTCGGCCTGACGGTCATTAAGCTCCTGCAGGGCGGTTATATCATGAAATACGGCTAATAAATGAATGACATCATTGCTCGCAGCCGTCACTGGAGCCAGGAAAACTTGGAACACTCGTTTTTGACCGTCAAGGCTGGTTTTTAGGTCGATAACCTGATGTTTATTTTTGGCAATTGCCTCGTGGACAGCATGATCAAAAAAGCTACTGCCGATAACATGGATATTGTGTCTACCCAACATGGCTGGTGTAAGATTGAAAACTTCGCCGGCCATTTTATTGGCGGTAGTTACCCTCCCATAGCGGTCTAGCAAAAAAACAGCATTATCCATATTGTGGAGGATAAGTTCTAATTTCTTTGATTCGGCGACGATTTGGGCAATTTTATCTTCAAGACTCGAACTTAGGTTATTAAGAGTATGAGCCAATAATTGAAACTCGTCATTGGTGTTAATATGGACTCGTTCGTCGAGCTTGCCGTC